>NZ_JAAAYH010000138.1:0-19773 GCF_018035285.1 Streptomyces sp. MK37H
CGATCTCATCGGTAAAGCGCCGATCGTTCTGCGCGATCTGCCGGTAGAACGCGGCCTGGTCCTCAGGACCGCCGCACCACCCGTCCACGATCCGCTCCAGCACCCGCGGATGCAGCCCTGAGGCGCTCCCCGAGCGGACGTACTCGCGCACCAGCCCCCGATGCATCTCGGGCGACAGCTGCCCGAAGACCTCGTGGTGGGCGCCGATCAGGCGGTATGTGGGGGAGCCCCACGGGGACAGCGCGAGGGCGTTGACCAGGGCCAGTCGGCGATACCTCGCACCGTGCAGCAGATGTGCGCGCAGGGCGACACATCCGCCGAAGTCATGGGCGACGACGGCCGGTTCCGCCCCCTCCCCGGTCAGCCCCCACTCCTCGAGCAGCTCACCGAAGACCCGGCCCTGGGCGGCCAGCGAGACGTCCTGGTCGGCCCGCTTCTCGGAGGCCCCATAGCCCGGCATGTCCCAGACGAACACCCGGTACCGGTCGGCCAGCGCACGGGCGACGCCCCGCCACACGTACGACGAGAACGGCGTGCCGTGCAGCAGCACGACCGGCGGCGCGTCCGGCGCGCCGAAGGCCGCCCAGCGGACCTCGCCGGAGGAGCTGAGGTAGGTGCGGTCCAGGTTCCACTCGGTCTTCCACTCAGTGCCTGTCATGAGTAAAACCGTAGACACTCCTTACCGGCGTGTCGAGGGGTTACCGCAAGACGATCCGAAGAGGCGGCGCGAAAAGCCCCTGCGCGAGCCACGCCCACGCGCACTCGGCCGCGCACCCGGTACGCACCCCCGCAACGCCTCGTAGAATCGAGGCCACCATGGTTTACCTCGACCACGCCGCCACCACCCCGATGCTCCCGGAGGCGGTGCAGGCGATGACCGCCCAGCTCGCCGTCACGGGCAACGCCTCCTCGCTGCACGCCGCCGGCCGGCGTGCCCGCCGTACCGTCGAGGAGTCGCGCGAATCCCTGGCCGCCTCGCTGGGCGCCCGCCCGAGCGAGGTCGTCTTCACCGCCGGAGGGACCGAGGCCGACAATCTCGCGGTCAAGGGGCTCTACTGGTCCCGCAGGGACGCCGACCCGGCCCGCGTCCGGCTGCTCGCCAGCCCCGTGGAGCACCATGCCGTGCTCGACGCGGTCGACTGGCTCGCCGAGCACGAGGGCGCGCGGGTCGAATGGCTGCCGGTCGACTCCCTCGGCCGGGTGCACCCCGAGGCGCTGCGCGAGGCGATCGCCCGCGACCCCTCGGACGTCGCCCTCGCCACCGTCATGTGGGCCAACAACGAGATCGGCACCATCCAGCCGGTCCGCGAACTCGCCGCCACCGCAGCCGAATTCGGCGTTCCGCTGCATGCCGACGCGGTCCAGGCGTTCGGTCAGATCGAGGTCGACTTCGCCGCCTCGGGACTGGCCGCGATGACCGTCAGCGGCCACAAGATAGGCGGCCCCTACGGCATCGGCGCGCTGCTGCTCGGCCGTGAGCACACCCCCGTGCCCGTGCTGCACGGCGGCGGCCAGGAGCGCCAGGTGCGCTCCGGGACGCTCGACACCCCGGCCATCGCCGCCTTCGCCGTGGCCGGTGCGCATGCCACCGAGCACCGCGAGGAGTTCGCCCGCGAGATCGGCGCCCTGCGCGACGCGCTGATCACCGCCGTCCGTACGGCCGTGCCCGACGCCGTTCTCGGCGGCGACCCCGACCCGGCGGGCCGGCTCCCCGCCAATGCCCACTTCTCCTTTCCCGGCTGCGAGGGCGATTCGCTGCTTCTGCTGCTGGACGCGCAGGGCATCGAATGCTCGACGGGCTCGGCCTGTACGGCCGGTGTCGCCCAGCCCAGCCATGTGGTCCTGGCCACCGGCAGCGACCCCGAGCTGGCCCGGGGCACCCTGCGCTTCTCGTTCGGCCACACCTCGGTCAAGGCCGATGTGGAGGCCGTCGCGGAGGCGATCGGCCCAGCGGTGGAACGGGCGCGCGGGGCGGGGCTCAGCTGACGGCCTCGCCGACGGCCCCCGCCCGGACCGCCTCATCATAACCACGGAATTCGAATTGTTCCGGCGGCCATTTCACATAACCTACGGAACATCAATCTCCGCTTGAAATGGCGGAGAGCCGTGGGAAAGGATTTACCCGTCAACGAAACCTGTCATGCGCGGAATGCCCACAGGTTTTCTTCACGGGGAAATCCAGGAGTTCATCGATGTCGCAGCCTTCGCTGCCGCCGCACCACCAGCCGTCGCACCAGCCCCCGCAGCCGCAGGGGGTGCGGCGGACGCCGTCGCGGGGGTGGCGCTCCAAGCCCGCCCTGAAGCTGATCGCGGGCGGGGTCCTCGCGGCCGCCCTGGTGACCGGCTGCGGGTCCGGAGACGATGACGACGGCGGTAACGGAGGCTCGTCGTCCAAGGGCGCCCAGGCGAAGACGCTGGGCAAGGTCGCCATGCCGAAGGTCGGCAAGGAGGCCAACACCATGGGCACCTGGGTGACGGACTCGGCCTTTGTGAAGGGCGACGTCAACAAGCTCGTCGGCTACTCGCTCGACGGCGCCAAGTCCAAGTGGCGGATTCCGCTCGGCGGACAGCTCTGCTGGGCCTCACCGCATATGACCAAGGACGGTCTGACCGCGATCCTGTTCCGGGACGGCGCGGGCGAGGACGCGCTGTGCACCAAGGTCGGGCTGGTCGACCTGAAGAAGGGCAAGCTGGTCTGGCAGAAGGAGGGGTCGGACAGCGAGGGCAACGCCGGGGTGCAGTTCGACGAGGTCACCATCGGCGGTGGCACCGTGGCCGCGGGCGGCACCGGTGGCGGGGGAGCCTGGTCGCTCGACGGCAAGCCGCTGTGGAAGCCCGCGTACCTCGCGGACTGCGACGACGACGGCTACGCGGGCGGCGATGACAAGATCGTCGCGATCCGCGGCTGCGACAGCGAGGACTCCAGCACCAAGCGGCTGGAGGTCCAGACGGTCGACCCCAGGACCCGCGACGTGAAGTCGTCCTACAAGCTGGACGAGAAGGTCGAGTACGCGCATGTGATCTCCACCGCGCCGCTCGTCGTGGCCGTCGACACCGGCGACTCGGACGCCGGGACCGGCACCACGGACATCCTGACCATCGACGACAGCGGCAAGCAGGGCAAGCTGCTCAGCACGATCGACGTGCTGGCCAAGGGGTACCAGCCCAACTGCCCGGCCACGAGCGTGGAGGGCTGCACCGAGCTCGCCCTCGACAAGGCGAGCAGCACCCTCTACCTCTCCTCGGAGGTGGACGTGGACCATGGCGGCCCGGGGGACCGGATCACCGGCCTGAACCTGAAGACCGGTAAGGAGACCGGGAAGACGAAGATGGCGGAGAGCCGGTCGCTGATCCCCATCCAGACCGATGACGACGGCTCCCTGATCGCCTATCTGGGCTCCATGTACAGCGAGGCCGGCGGGGTCGTGCGCGTCGATCCCAAGACCTTCGCGATGGACACGCTCCAGACCCACCCGGACGACATGAAGGACGTGGAGTCCGACATGGACACCTACGGGGACTGCACCATGATCTACACCGGCAAGAAGCTCTACATCGGCGACAGCAAGGCGAGCAGGCCCACCAGCGACAGCGCGGCCCGTCCGCTCGCCGTCGTCTTCGGAGCCTGAGTCAGGTCTGTCACTTCGCCGTCCGTGCCACGCGCACCGCTCGCACCAGCCGTATATAGCGGTCCCAGTCCCAGTGGCGGCCGGGGTCGGTGTGATCGGTGCCCGGCACCTCCACATGGCCGACGATGTGCTCACGGTCCCGGGGGATGTCGTACCGCTCGCAGATCGACGCGGTCAGCCGTGCCGAGGCGCGGTACATCGCGTCCGTGAAGGAGCTCGGCTCGCTCACGAACCCCTCGTGCTCGATGCCGATGCTGCGCTCGTTGTAAGAGCGGTTGCCCGCGTGGAACGCCACATCCAGCTCCCGGACCATCTGCGCGACATGCCCGTCGCGGCGCACCACATAGTGCGCCGCGGCGCGGTGTCCGGGGTCCCGGAAGACCCGCACCGCGTCGTCGAAGCTGCCCTGGACCACATGGATCACCACCCGGTCGATGGCGTAGTCGGCCGGGCGGTCCGCCCACCGCCAGTTCGCGCCCGAGGCCGCGATCCACTCCGCGCCCGGCTGGTCGACCGCGCCCGCCTTACGGGGCTTGTCGATGCCGGGCAGCCGCCACCACATCCGGGCCAGCTCGTCCCGCGCGGCATAGGCCGCGACACCCGCGCCGAGACCGGCCGCCGAGCCGCCGATCAGGAGGGTGCGCCTGTTGACGCGGCGTCCACCGCCGGTCGTGGTCTCGCTCACGGAACGCTCAACGCGCGGGGGAGGGCATCGGGTTCCGGCCGCCGGGATCATGGCGGGAACCCTTCGTTCCGGGCGGTGGCCCTCTGGCCGTACGGGTAGATGAACGTTGAACTGTCTCTGGGGCCCCGTGCCTCCCGTACTTCCCGGTACCTCTCCGTACCGTGGAGTGCGTCCGCCGGAACGTGTCCGCCGGAATGTGTCCATCCGCTCAACGAGGAGCTGACGGTATGCGCATCGGATTCGCCCTTCCCCAGTTCGGTCCGCTCGCCCACCACCCCGAGGACATCGCGCGGTTCGCGCGCCAGGCCGAGGAACTCGGCGCGGACAGCCTGTGGGTCGGGGACCGCCTGCTCGCCCCGGTCGACCCGATCGTCGGCTACGCGGGCACCGATGTGATCCCGCCCGAATTCCGCGCCGCGCTTGACCCCTTCGCCGTGCTGGCCACCGCCGCCGCGGCCACCGAGCGGGTCGAGCTCGGCACCGATGTCATCAACGCCCCCTGGTATCCGCCCGCGCTGCTCGCCCGCTCCCTCACCACCGTCGATCTGCTGAGCGCGGGCCGGCTGCTGGTCGGGCTCGGCACCGGCTGGTCGCCCGAGGAGTACGAGGCGGTGGACGTCCCCATGGCCGAGCGCGGCCGGCGCCTGGACGAATGCCTGGACGCCCTGGACGCCTGGTGGACCCGGAACCCGGTCGAGTACCGCGGGGACCACTGGACCGTGCCCGCCTCCCACGTGGACCTCAAACCGGCCTCGCGCCCCCGCCCGCCCGTCTACCTCGCCGCCTTCGCGCCCGCGGCCATGCGGCGGGTGGCCCGGCGCGCCGACGGCTGGCTGCCCATCGTGGTCGTCCCCGCCACGTCCGGAGCGCCCGACCCCGTCGCCGCCCTCGCCGAGCGGCTGCCCGGGGTGCGGGAAGCGGTCGAGCGGGAGGGCCGGGACCCGGCGGCATTCGACGCGATCCTGCGCGTCAACCCGAGCGCCGACGCCTCCGTGGACGACATCGCGACGACCCTGGTCCGGGCCGAGCGGGAGGCGGGCATCCAGCACGCCTTCATCGATCTGATCTACCTCGGCAAGGACGCCGACCAGGCCCTGGACCTCGTCCAGCGGGTGCTGGAGCGGGCCCGGGCGAGCTGAGCGGGGCGGTGGCCGGCCGCTCCATACCCATTTAGCCGTTGCGTACGTACCGACTTATGCTGGCCGGGTTATGACTGACTTCCCCGGTGCGCCCACAGGTCCCCGCGACGGCCGTCGGCTGCGCGTCCTCGCCGCCATGTCCGGCGGTGTGGACTCCGCGGTCGCCGCCGCGCGGGCGGCCGAGGCGGGCCACGATGTGACCGGCGTCCATCTCGCGCTCTCCGCCAACCCGCAGTCGTTCCGCACCGGCGCCCGTGGCTGTTGCACCATCGAGGACTCGCGGGACGCCCGGCGGGCCGCCGATGTGATCGGGATCCCCTTCTACGTGTGGGACCTCGCCGAGCGCTTCCGTGAGGACGTGGTCGAGGACTTCATCGCCGAGTACGAGGCGGGCCGCACCCCCAATCCGTGTCTGCGCTGCAACGAGAAGATCAAGTTCGCCGCGCTGCTGGACAAGGCGCTCGCCCTCGGCTTCGACGCCGTCTGCACCGGGCACTACGCCACGATCGTGGAGCGCGAGGACGGCTCGCGCGAGCTGCACCGCGCCAGCGACATGGCCAAGGACCAGTCCTATGTCCTCGGCGTGCTCGACGAGCGCCAGCTCGCCCACGCGATGTTCCCCCTCGGCGACACCCTGACCACCAAGGAAGAGATCCGCGCGGAGGCGGAGCGGCGGGGCCTGGCAGTCGCCAAGAAGCCCGACAGCCATGACATCTGCTTCATCGCCGACGGCGACACCCAGGGCTTTCTGGCCCAGCACCTCGGTACGGCCGAGGGCGACATCGTCGACGAGGACGGGCACAGGCTGGGCACCCACGAGGGCGCGTACGGCTTCACCATCGGCCAGCGCAAGGGGCTGCGCATCGGCCATCCGGCGCCCGACGGCAAGCCGCGCTATGTCCTGGACATCTCCCCGGTGAACAACACGGTCACGGTCGGCCCCGCCGAGGCCCTGGACGTCGCCGCCCTGACCGCCATCAAGCCGCGCTGGTGCGGGGCCCCTCCGGTGGGCCCGGGCACGTACACCGCCCAGCTGCGCGCACATGGCGGCGAAACCGAGGTGATGGCCGAGCGGATCGGGGAAACCGAGCTGCGGGTGACGTTCACCGAGCCGGTGCGGGGCGTGGCGCCGGGGCAGGCGATCGTGCTCTACGACGACACCCGGGTGGTCGGCTCCGCGACCATCGCCGCGACCGAGCGGGCCCAGGCGGTCGCTTCGTAGACCCCGGGTCCCCAGGTGGATATCCGCTTTTGGTGAGAAAGAAGCCGAAAGTCAGGATTGGGTGGTTGATCTCCGTTTGGTGCGATCAGTTTCTCTGAAGTTAACGTGCGTCCGGCCATTCCGGTGGCATGCGCCACGTGAATCTGGGAATGCGCCCCGCGGACACGGGTGCCGTGGTCCGCTGTCTCAGCACCGGAGGTTCCGTTATTTCTGCGCAACCTGTACAGAAATTTGGCGACAATCCAGTTGATGTCAGGGACACTGATCACTACACAGAGGAGTACGTACCCAGCTTCGTAGAAAAATGGGACTCGCTGATCGACTGGGACCGGAGGTCGGAGAGCGAAGGTACGTTCTTCATCGACCTGCTGCGTGAGCGCGGCGTCAAGAAGGTCCTGGACGTGGCCACCGGGACCGGCTTCCATTCGGTCCGGCTGCTCGAGGCCGGATTCGAGACCGTGAGTGCCGACGGCAGCGCCGAGATGCTCGCCCAGGCATTCTCCAACGGGCTCAAGCACGGTGACCACATTCTCCGCGTCGTCCAGGCCGACTGGCGCTGGCTCAACCGCGACGCCCATGGCGAGTACGACGCCATCGTCTGTCTCGGGAACTCCTTCACGCATCTGTTCTCCGAGCGTGACCGGCGCAAGGCGCTCGCGGAGTTCTACGCCATGCTCAAGCACGACGGAATCCTCATCCTCGACCAGCGCAACTACGACGCGATCCTCGATCGCGGCTACAGCAGCAAGCATGTGTACTACTACTGCGGAGAAGACGTCGCCGTCGAACCGGAGTACGTGGACGAGGGGCTGGTGCGCATGCGCTACAGCTTCCCCGACGAATCCGTCTACCACCTCAACATGTTTCCACTGCGCAAGGACTACACGCGCAGGCTGATGGAGGAGGTCGGCTTCCAGCGGATCGAGACCTACGGCGACTTCCAGCACACCTACCGGGAGGAGCGGCCCGACTTCTTCATTCACGTCGCGGAGAAGGAATACCGCACGACGGAGGAGCCGGTCAGGCCGATCGGTTCCGTCACGGCGAACGGGCAGTATTCGGGAGCCGTGGGCACCGCCCGCGACTACTACAACTCCGCGGACGCCGACGCCTTCTACTGGAGTGTCTGGGGCGGCGAGGACATCCACATCGGCATCTACGACGGGCCCGACGAGCCGATCGCCGAGGCCAGCAGGCGCACCGTGGCCCGTATGGCCGGGCAGCTGGACCTGACCGAGTCCTCCGTCGTCCTCGACCTCGGAGCGGGCTTCGGCGGCTCGGCACGCTATCTGGCGGAGACGTACGGCTGCCGCGTCATGGCGCTCAACCTCAGCGAGGTGGAGAACGAGCGGCATCGCGCGCTGAACGCCGAGCGTGGGCTGACCGAGGCCATCGAGGTGATGGACGGCTCCTTCGAGTCCATCCCGCTGCCGGACGACAGCGTCGACGTCGTCTGGTCCCAGGACGCGTTCCTGCACAGCGGCAACCGCGCCCGCCCCCTGGAGGAGGCCGCCCGCGTGCTGCGCCCCGGCGGCCACCTCATCTTCACCGACCCCATGGCGGCCGACGGCTGCCCCGCCGAAACCCTCCGCCCCATCCTGGATCGCATCCATCTGGAGACCATGGGGTCGCCCGAGTTCTACCGCCATGAACTGGCGCGGCTCGGCTTCATCGAGGTCGGCGGCGGCTTCCAGGAGCACCGCGAGCATCTGATCACCCACTACGCCCGGGTCCTGGAGGAAACCCGGCGTCAGGAGGCGGACGGCCTGACGGAGCAGGTCAGCGCCGACTACCTCACCCATATGAAGAAGGGGCTGAGCAACTGGGTCGAGGGCGGCAGGAACCGCCATGTGACCTGGGGCATCTTCCACTTCACCCGCTGATCCCCGACCCCTGACCCCGCCGGGTGGCCGGTGGCGGGCTCGACACCCGCCGCCGGCCACCCGGGGCGCGCGGCCGAGCTCGCACACGACATCGCCGCGGAGGACGGCGCCGCGCCGGTACTCGCCCACATCGCCGCGGCGTGCGAGGGCTGAGGCCGGGCGCGGCGCTCGCTTCATGAGGAGCTTTGCTCGTGTCAGCTGAGTAGGTGATCGAAGCTGGGGGAGGAGCCGTTCGGGCTCGGCGGCAAAACCTTGTGGTTCGAGCCGGCCTGGAGCGGGCCCCCGCCGACTCCGACGGCGGCGCTCGTCGCCTGATCCGGCCGCGCCGTACGCTGGGGCCGCTCTCGAGGGAAGGCCCGACCGTGCTGGAGCTGCGTCAGCTGAAGTACTTCCTCGCGGTGGCCGAGGACCTGAGCGTCACCGCCGCCGCTCGCCGCCTCCGGATGGCGCAGCCCGCGCTGAGTCAGGCGGTGCACAAGATGGAGCGGCAGCTCGGCACCCCGCTCTTCGACCGGTCGGGCGGCAGGCTGCGGCTCACCGCCGCGGGACGACTGCTGCTGCCGGAGGCCCGGGCGCTGGTCGACCGGGCCCGGGAGATCACCGAGCTGACCTCGCGGGCCGGCGGCCCGGAGCGGACCGTTTTGCGGATCGGCGCCATCGCCTCCGCCGTCTCCGGGCTGCTGCCCGATGTGCTGCCCGCCTTCCTGGACGACCATCCGTCGGTCGTGCCCCGCGTCTACGAGATGGGGCAGCGCGACCAGGTCGAGGCGGTGCGCGCCGGTGACATCGACGTCGGCGTCTGCCGGATGGAGCGGGCCGAGGACGGCGAGGTGAGCCTCAGCCGACTCGGGGACGAGCCGCTGCGCTGTGCGGTACCGATCCGCCACCCCCTGGCCACGGCCGAGGCGGTCCCGCTCACCGCCCTCGCCGACGAGAACCTGATCGGTTTCCCCCGGGCCATGGCGCCGGTGGCCTATGACACGATCGTGCACGCGTGCATGCGCGCGGGTTTCTCGCCCCGCTTCAGCCAGGAGGCCAGGAACGACCAGGCGATCCTCGGGCTGGTGGCCTGCGGGGTGGCCCTCGCGCTGGTCCCTGACATGACGACCCGGATCAGCGTGGCAGGGGTGGTCTATGTGCCGATCGCCGATCCGCACGCGGTGACGTTCCTGTCGGTGATCGTGCGGGCCGCCGACCCGGCGGAGGCGGGGCTGCGCTTCAGGGAGGCCCTCGCCGCCGCCCGGCCGCCGGCCCAGCCCGCCTCCGAGCGTGGCTTCACCCCGGGATGAACCGAGAGGGGGCCATGGGCCGGATGTCGAAATCGGTGCCCTTCTCCAGTGCGAGGTCGGCGGCGATCCGGCCGAAGACCGGGGCCATCTTGAAGCCGTGCCCCGAGAACCCCGCCAG
Source organism: Streptomyces sp. MK37H (assembly GCF_018035285.1). NCBI lineage: Bacteria > Bacillati > Actinomycetota > Actinomycetes > Kitasatosporales > Streptomycetaceae > Streptomyces > Streptomyces sp. MK37H. The sequence continues at coordinate 9,966 of NZ_JAAAYH010000138.1, forward strand.
CAGTACGGCCCGGTCCGTACCCGGCAGCCCGCCCACCATCGCGGTGCGGTCGGAGGTGTAGGCGTCCAGATAGACCGAGTACCGGATCGGGTCCGGGTGCAGCCCGGGCAGGAACCGCCGTACGGCCTCCGTGACCGGCCGCAGCCGGGACTCGTCGAAGTCCCTGGTGAACGCGGTGGGACCGGCGATGTCCCCCCAGGCGTCGGCGAAGCCGGTCTTGACCGACATCCCGTCCACCACCGGCACCCCGAACAGGTGCACCCCGTCCGTGTCCCGGATGAACGCGGGGAACCGGCCGGGTGCGTAACACCCCGCGTCGTCCGGCGCGAACCAGGTCAGCACCAGGGGCCGCACCGTGAGGTGGTCGTCCAGGGACGGCACCAGCGATCCGGCCCACGGTCCGGCGGCGAGGACCACGGTACGCACCGCGTACTCGGTGCCGCCCGCGCTGATCCGCACCCGGTCGTCCTCGAAGCGGACGGAATCCACCCTGGTGCGTTCCAGGAGCCGCGCGCCGTGCCCGCGGGCCTGCTGGTTCGCAGCCAGCACGGCCAGCTCCGGCCGCAGTACGCCGCCCTGGACGTCCAGGATGCCGATCTCGCCGTCGTGCGCCCGGTGCTGGGGGTAACGCGCGGCGAGCTCGCCCGGGGCCAGGTACTCATGCTCGAGGCCGTGTTCCTCGACCGACCCGCGGACGTTGTGCATGGGCGGGATGTCCGGCAGACCGATGGAGAGGCAGCCGGTGGGCAGGAAGAGCGGCAGTCCGGACAGCTCCGAGAGCTCCTGCCACAGCTCACGGGCGCCGCGCAGCAGCGGTACGTACGCCGATCCCTCGTGGTAGGCCATGCGGAACAGCCGGGACTCACCGCCCGACGCGCCCCGGTCGTGCGCCAGCCCGTACTGCTCGAAGCCGATGACGGAGGCCCCGGCCCGCGCGAGCTGCCAGGCCGCCATGGAGCCCATGGCTCCCAGCCCGATGACCGCCGTGTCCGCGTCCACGGTCACTGCTCACTTCCCTTCCGTAGTGGATGTCGTGGATGTCGTGGACGCGGGGGAGACCGCCGTGCGCCGCTCCGGGCCCCCGGTGGCCTCCGGGCCGCTCCGCCGGGCTCTTTGACCCATGAGGATCGGCAGGCCGAGCGCGATCAGCCCGACCACCGTCCATCCGGTGCCCAGCGCCCAGGTGGCGCCCGCCGTGACCATGACGGGTGCGAAGGTCACGCTCGCCGTCTCGATCGGCGCGAGCGGCAGATAGGCCAGGCCGAACTCCTCGAGCGTCCGGCTCTCCAGCTTGGGGTCGGTCATCCGGAGCAGGGCGATCCCCGTCGCGACGGCCCCGGTGGCCCAGCCCCAGGTGAACACGGCCTTCTCGAACCAGTCCTCGCGGAACGTCGCCGGAGCCACCACCAGGAACAGCACCAGGCAGAGCGCCAGCCCGAGCACGAAGAGCGCGGCCAGCGGCACCCAGTAGTCGCCGACCACACTCGGCACGATCGAGGCGATCCCGCACACGATGAGGACGTCGGTGGCGCCCCCCGACACGCTCTTGAGCGTCCGTGAGTCGACATATCCCCATGCGGGCGTCCGGCCGACGAGCATGCGGACGAGCAGCCCCACGACGAAGGCGAGCGCGAACACCGGGACGGTGAGGGAGGGGAACAGGGCGGTGACCCATTCCGAGATCCCGTACGCGGCGGCGGCCACCGCGCTCACCACGCAGAGCTGCAGGGCGAACGGTTCGATGGAGGCCGGGGAGGTGGTCGCGGTGCCGGTCGGCGTCCGCTCGTCCGGGTCCTTCAGCAGACCGGAGCGCAATTCCTCGGGCAGGTCGGCGAACCGCCCCACCCTTCTGCAGTGGCCGCGCCGGGCCGCCCAGTTGTTGATGATGACGCCGCCGACGATGCCGACGAGCGTGCCCACCGTGGCGGAGGTGAAGCCGAGGGAACTCGCCTCATGCCAGCCCGAGTCCTCGAACGTAGCGCCCATCGCGGCGGCCGACCCGAACCCACCGGCCCAGCCGCCGAACAGCAGCACCCCGAAGCCCGCCGGAGTGCCCCACACCGGGCCGAGCACGAGCAGCGCGAACAGCACGCCCAGACCGACCTGGATGACATACATGCCGATGGAATAGAGGGAGAAGGCCCCGGTCGCCTTCCCGAAATTCCGGATTCCCGCACCATCGGTCATCGCCAGACAGGCGAAGACAACGACGATCAATACCGAGGAATAGGTGCCCAGCTGGTCCGAAAAGGGCAGCAGATCAAGTGCGTTGGGGCCGAGCAGCAGTCCCAGGAATCCGGCCAGCACACTGGCGGGGAGCATGAGCCGTTGAACAACGCGCAGGTGGGCGCGGGCAAGAGTGCCCACGACGAGGAGCGCGGCGATCAGTCCGGCGTCACTGAGCAATGACCATGGGGTGTATTCCATCGAAGCTCCCGGAGTGGTGTGCGGCGGCGATGCGAGGGGTTCTATCAGCGGTATCGCTCCGGAGAACCCGACGGGGCGATACGAAAGCCGGGACGGCGCCATACGCGCTGCGTATCGCCCGAGTTCGGGGCGGGAATGACATCTGGGCGAAACATGTAAAGGTAGGGTGACGCGCATGAATATCTGCGTCTTCTGCTCCGCCGCCGATCTCGACGACCGTTACACCGCCCCCACCCGCGAGTTCGCCGAGCTGATCGGCAAGGGCGGGCACACGCTGGTCTGGGGCGGGTCCGACGTCGGGCTGATGAAGGTGATGGCGGACGGGGTGCAGGATCACGGGGGGCGGCTGGTCGGGATCTCGGTGGAGTTCCTCGCCGCCAAGGCCCGGGAGAACGCCGACGAGATGGTGATCGCCAAGGACCTCGCCGAGCGCAAGGCGCAGCTGCTCGCCCGAGCCGACGCCGTCGTGATCATGGTCGGCGGCACCGGGACGCTGGACGAGGCCACCGAGATCCTGGAGCTCAAGAAGCACGGGCTGCACATCAAGCCGGTGGTGCTGCTCAACGCGGCGGGGTTCTACGACGGCCTGAAGCAGCAGTTCCAGCGGATGGAGGAGGAGGGGTTCCTGCCCCGGCCGCTGAGCGAGCTGGTCTTCTTCGCGGAGAACGGGGCGGAGGCCATGACGTATCTGGAGTCCGTCTGAGCCCCCGGCCCCATAACAGCCGGCATCGCGCCCGTTACAGGATGGGAGCGCTCGGCGGGAAGTCCGCGCGGGTTTCGGGCATGGGATCGCGCCAAGCCGGGACCGTCGTCGGGGCTCGTCCGTCGGTGAGGCAAGCTGGGGAGCATGGGAACGCATCTGATCACTGGGGCAGGCTCGGGCATCGGCGCGGCGGTCACCGAGCGGCTGGCCGAGCGCGGCGACGAGCTGTGGCTGCTCGCGCGGGACGCCGGGCGGGCGAAGGAGCTGGCGGAGCGGTTCCCGGGGGTGCGGACGGTCGTCGGTGACCTGGCCGACCCGGACCGGCTGTCCTGGGCGCTGGGCCATCAGACGCTGCCCGACCGGCTGGACTCGCTGCTGCACATCGCCGGAGTGGTCGACCTGGGTGAGGTCGGGGAGCTGACCCCGAAGGCGTGGAACCGCCAGCTCGCCGCCAACCTCGTGGCGCCCGCCGAGCTGACCCGGCTGCTGCTGCCGCAGCTGCGGCTGGCCCAGGGGCATGTCGTCTTCGTCAACTCCGGCGCCGGGCTGCGCGCCAACGCCCAGTGGGCCGCGTACGCCGCCAGCAAGCACGGGCTCAAGGCACTGGCCGACGCCCTGCGCTGGGAGGAGAGCGGCAACGGCGTCCGGGTGACCACGGTCTACCCGGGGCGCACGGCCACGCCGATGCAGGTGAAGGTGCACCAGCAGGAGGGCAAGGAGTACGACGCGGAGCGCTGGATCGCGCCCGAGACCGTGGCGACGACCATCCTGACCGCCCTCGACCTGCCGCACGACGCCGAGATCACCGATCTCCAGGTCCGCCCGCGCGGCTGAGCCATCTCGGCGGCGGAGGTCGGCCGCGGTTCGGGTGCGCCCCGTAGGGGCGCGGGGCTGTATCGATGTGCGGCTCCGCCGCGTGGGCGCGACCAGCCACAATGTTGCCGCAGACGACCGACGGCATATCAACGCTTTCAGCGGAGCGCATACGTGAGCGAGAAGAGCACCACTACCCACCCATGGGGCCCAGGGGCCGCGAGCGGCGTCGGATCGATGCCGGGCGGCGACGCGCGGGAGGCCGCGAAGACCGTCACCGGCTCGCTGGAGGCCCTGCCGTACCTTCCGGAGCTGCCCGCGCGCGGGCCCGGCGCGGACATGATCGGGCGCACCGCCGGGATGCTGGCCGAGTTGTACGCGCATGTCGAGCCCAGCGGCTGGCGGATCAGCGACCGGCCGGGCCGGGACACCCGGCGGGCCCGTTCCTGGCTGGGCGAGGACCTGGACGCGCTGGAGGAGTTCACGCAGGGGCACCAGGGCGCGCTCAAGGTGTCGGCCGTGGGGCCCTGGACCCTGGCCGCCGCCCTCGAACTGCGCGGCGGCGAGGCCGCGCTGAGCGACCCGGGCGCCTGCCGGGACCTCACGGCCTCGCTCGCCGAGGGCGTGCGCGCCCATCTGGCGGAGGTGCGCCGCCGGGTGCCGGGCGCCGAGGTGGTGCTCCAGCTCGACGAGCCGTCGCTGACGTCGGTACTGCGCGGGAGCGTCCGTACGGCCAGCGGCTACCGCACCCACGCCGCCGTGGACCGGGGCGTGGTCGAGGGCGCGCTGCGGACCCTGGTGGAGGCGGCCGACGGGCCGGTGGTGGTGCACTCGTGCGCGCCGGCCGTGCCGTTCGGGCTGCTGCGGCGCGCGGGCGTCGCGGGGATCTCCTTCGATCTGTCACTGCTCACGGAGGGTGAGGAGGAGGCGATCGGGGAAGCCGTGGAAGGCGGTACGGCACTCCTCATCGGCGCGGTACCCGGCACGGACACCCCATTGTCGGACCCTGCCGGTAGCGTCGGGGGTGTCAGGACGCTGTGGCGCAGGCTGGGGCTGGCACCGGCGACTCTCGCGGAGTCGGTGGTGGTCACCCCGTCGTGCGGGCTCGCGGGCGCCTCGCCCGGGTACGCCCGCGCCGCGCTGGCCCACTGTGTCCGGGCGGCGAGATCGCTCGCGGACAACCCTGAGTAACGGGAGGACGACACGGTGGCCGGCGAACAGCAGTCGAAGGTCCCCGCCGAGGTGCGGGAGAGGCACGCCAGGCTCGCTGAGCAGATCGAGGAGCACCGCTTCCGGTACTACGTGAAGGACGCGCCGGTCGTCAGTGACGCCGAGTTCGACAAGCTCATGCGCGAGCTGGAGGCGCTGGAGGAGGAGCATCCCACGCTCCGTACGCCCGATTCGCCGACCCAGAAGGTCGCGGGGGCGTACGAGACGGAGTTCACCGAGGTCGAACACCGCGAGCGGATGCTCAGCCTGGACAACGCCTTCGACGACGAGGAGCTGGCCGGCTGGGCGGACCGCATCGCCAAGGAGCTGGGCAGCGGCTCGTACCACTTCCTGTGCGAGCTGAAGGTGGACGGCCTCGCGGTCAACCTCACCTATGAGCACGGTCGGCTGACCCGCGCCGCGACCCGTGGCGACGGCCGCACCGGCGAGGACATCACCCCCAATGTGCGGACGATCGCCAAGATCCCCAACCGGCTGACGGGCGACCGCGTCCCGGCGCTGGTGGAGGTGCGCGGTGAAGTCTTCCTGCCCCGCGAGCGGTTCGAGGAGCTGAACCGGCGGTTGGTGGAGGCGGGCAAGCCGCCCTTCGCCAACCCCCGGAACGCGGCGGCGGGTTCGCTGCGCCAGAAGGACCCGAAGATCACCGCGTCGCGGCCGCTGGACATGGTGGTGCACGGCATCGGGGCGCGCGAGGGCTTCGACATCGACCGGCTGTCGCAGGCGTACGAGCTGCTGCACGAGTGGGGGCTGCCCACCGCCGCCCACTTCTCGGTGGTGGACTCGATCGAGGGCGTGCGGGAGTACATCGCGTACTACGGCGAGAGCGAGCACCGGCACTCGGTGGAGCACGAGATCGACGGCGCGGTCGTCAAGTTGGACGAGATCCCGCTCCAGGGGCGGCTGGGCTCCACCTCGCGGGCGCCGCGCTGGGCGATCGCCTGGAAGTTCCCGCCCGAGGAGGTCAACACCAAGCTGGTGGACATCCGGGTGGGCGTGGGGCGCACGGGGCGGGTGACGCCTTATGCGGTGGTCGAGCCGATCACGGTCGCGGGCTCGGAGGTCGAATTCGCGACGCTGCACAACCAGGATGTGGTCAAGGCCAAAGGCGTGCTGATCGGTGACACCGTGGTGCTGCGCAAAGCGGGCGATGTCATTCCGGAAATCCTGGGCCCGGTCGTCGATCTGCGGGACGGCAGCGAGCGGGAATTCGTGATGCCGGCCACCTGCCCCGAGTGCGATACACCGCTCCAGCCCGCCAAGGAGGGCGATGTGGATCTGCGGTGTCCCAACGGCCGGTCCTGCCCGGCGCAGCTGCGTGAGCGGATTTTCTATCTCGCCGGGCGGAAATCCCTGGACATCGAGAACCTCGGCTATGTCGCCGCGGCCGCCCTCACTCAGCCGCTGGAACCCGCCGAACCCCCGGTGAAGGACGAGGGCGATCTGTTCGACCTGAAGATCGAACAACTGCTGCCCATTCGGTCGCATGTACTGGATCCGGACAGCGGACTGCCCAAGCGTGATCCGGAGACCGGTGAGGAGAAGGTGGTCACCTTCTTCGCCACCCAGAAGGGCGAGGCGAAGAAGAACGCCCTGGCGATGCTGGCCAATATCGAGGCGGCCAAGGAGCGCCCGCTGGCCCGGATCATCACCGGCCTTTCGATCCGTCATGTCGGCCCCGTCGCCGCCACCGCGCTGGCCCGCGAATTCCGTTCGCTGGACCGGATCGCCGCGGCGGACGAGGAGGAGCTGGCGGCCGTGGAGGGGGTCGGGCCGACCATCGCCGCCTCGCTCAAGGAGTGGTTCGAGGTCGACTGGCACCGCGAGATCGTCGAGAAATGGCGGCGCGCCGGGGTCCGGCTGGAGGAGGAGGGCGGCGAGGACGAAGGCCCCCGTCCGCTGGCGGGCCTCACCGTCGTCGTCACCGGAACGCTGCAGTCGTACACCCGGGATGGGGCCAAGGAGGCGCTGCAGAGCCGTGGTGCCAAAGTCACCGGATCGGTTTCGAAAAAGACCGATTTCGTGGTAGTCGGCGATAATCCGGGCTCGAAGTATGACAAGGCCATGCAGGTGAAGGTTCCCGTGCTCGATGAGGACGGATTCGGCGTCCTGCTCGAACAGGGTCCCGACGCGGCGAGAGAGGTCGCGTTGACGCCCCCGGAAGAGTCCGGGGAAGAGTCCGCGGAGTAGTACGGACGGCCGGTGGAGCGGCCGTTGGAGTAGCCGTTGGAGTAGCCGCTCCACCCATCCGGCGCAGCACTCCGGCCATCTTGTCCGCTCAATGGGTTCAAACCTGGCCGGATTACGACTGGGAGCACTTCCCGGGTACAGCCGGAGGGCATCACCCTTACAGCGCATAGCAGAAGGTCATGGATCGTCGGGCGGCATTCGGGGAACCGTCGCCGATCGCCGCCCGTCTTCCCCTTCTGCCGCCTACTGTTGAGGTGTGCGCCCGCCGTGGCGCTGGCACCGCCGGCTGTGAGAGGGACGGGTATGAAACCGACCGAAAGCGCCGCCCCGGCGTCGCGGCTGCGCCGGGCCGTGCTGCCCGCGCTGCCGGCCGCTGCGGTCGCCATGGCGGCTTTCGCACTCGGTATCGGAGTGTTCCGAGTGCTCGACGCGGGCAATGCGCTCTTTCCCGACGGAACCGTGGGCTGGTCGCTCGCCGTGCTCACCGGAATCATCGTCGGCCATCTGGTCGCCCTCGGCCGTGACCGCTGGTGGGGCGGCACCGGCTCCGGGGCCGCGTTAACCCTGGCGGCGCTGCTGCTCTACGGCTGGATTCCGGCCGTGCTGGTCAGCCTCGCCGTGGTCGTCCTGGTCGGCGCCGCCCGCCGGCACCGATGGCGGCAGGCCGCCCTGCACGGCGCGGTCGACATCCTGGGGGTCGGCGCGGCCGCCCTCACCCTCGCCGCCTTCGGCACCACCCCCTCCGTCGAACACCCCTGGCGCACCGACACCTGGCATGTGTCCGCCATCCCCCAGACGGCCCTGGCCGCCTTCGGCTATCTCGCGGTGACCCGTGCCCTGCTGTGGTGCTCCCTCGCCCCGCCCGGCGCCGGACTGCCCACCGTCGCCCGCACCGCCCTCTTCCGGCAGGCCCTCGTCGGCATCGCGCTCCTCGGTATCGCCCCCCTCATCGTGGTCGTCGCCGGGGACACCCCGCTGCTGCTCCCGCTGTTCGCGGTGCCGCTGGTCGCCCTGGACTCCACGCTGTGGATCGCCCGGGTCCGCGCCGAGGAGCAGCTGCGCGACCCGCTCACCGGGCTGCCCAACCGCCAGTGGCTGCTGGAGCGCACCTGGACCGCGCTGGACGAGGCCGAGCGGGCCGGCACCCGCACCGCGCTGGTGCTGCTGGACCTCGACCGCTTCCGTTCGGTCAACGACACCCTGGGCCATCTGGCCGGTGACCGGCTGCTGCTCCAGATCGCCGAGCGGCTGCGGCTCGCCCTGCCGCGCGGGGCGGAGGTGGCCCGGCTGGGCGGCGACGAGTTCGCGGTGCTGCTGCCCACCACCGACTCGCTCACCAGCGCCCAGCGCAGCGCCCGTGTCCTCGTCGGCGACCTCGGCTCCCCGCTCGACCTGGACGGGCTGACCCTGGTGCTCGAGGCCAGCGCCGGCGTCGCCGTCTACCCCGACCACGCCCTGGACGCCGAGGGGCTGCTGCGCCGCGCCGACGTCGCGATGTACCAGGCCAAGCGGGACCGCAGCGGAGTCGAGCTGTACGAGGCGCGGCGGGACGGCAACACCCCCGACCGGCTCGGTCTGCTCGGCGATCTGCGGCGCGCCCTGGACGCGGGCGACGTCGAGCTGCACTACCAGCCCAAGGTCGGCTTCGACGGGCATGTGGCGGGCCTGGAGGCCCTGGTGCGGTGGGTGCACCCGGACCGGGGGAAGGTGCCGCCGGACGAGTTCATCTCCATGGCCGAGAGCTCGGGGCTGATGCCCCGGCTGACCGAGTACGTCCTGGAGACGGCCCTGGGCCAGGTCGCGCGGTGGCGCGCAGACGGCCTCGAGGTGCCCGTCGCCGTCAACGTCTCGCCGCGCGATGTCCACACCCCCGGCTTCGCGGGCGCGGTCGCCGGGCGGCTGGCCCGGCACGGGGTCCCGGCGGGCGCCCTGCAGCTGGAGATAACCGAGCACGTCCTGCTGGAGGACCCGCAGCGGGCCGCCGACACCCTGGCCGGGCTCACCGGGCACGGGGTGAAGATGTCGCTCGACGACTTCGGGACGGGGTATTCGTCGCTGGTCCATCTGCGGCGGCTGCCGGTGAGCGAGCTCAAGATCGACCGTTCCTTCGTGGCCCGGCTGGCCGTGGACAACGAGGACGCGGAGATCGTCCGCTGTACGGTCGACCTCGCCCACTCGCTGGGCCTGCTCGTGGTCGCGGAGGGCGTCGAGGACGACGAGACCTGGGAGCGGCTGCGGGATCTGGGCTGCGACGCGGTGCAGGGCTGGCTGGTGGCCGCGGCGATGCCGCCGGAGGAGACGACGGCGTGGCTGCGGGCGCGGGGCGAGGGGGGCTGGCACCGCGAGACGGCGGACCCGTCGAGTAAGGAAGCCACTCCCGCGGACGAGGACGCGGATCAGCCGGTGACGTGAGGGTGCTGCCCCTTGCTATTTCGTTGCCGGGTGCGG
>NZ_JAAAYH010000139.1:0-19764 GCF_018035285.1 Streptomyces sp. MK37H
GGCGGCGGCCTCCGGATGCCGAACCGATGCCGTAGCGCCGACAGGGCCGCCAGGTAGCCGCACATCCCATGCACCCCCGGCCCCGGCGGGGTCGCCGATGAGCAGAGGAAGAGGCCGGGCAGCGGGGTGCGGTACGGATCGAAGCGGGGAACCGGACGGGCGAGGCTCTGCCGGATCGTCATCGCGCCCGAGCCGATGTCCCCGCCCACGTCGTTGGGGTCGTAACGCTCCAGAGCCCGCCCCGACATGCCGCGCGCCGCGAGCACCGTGTCGCCGAAGCCGGGGGCGTACGTCTCGATCCGGGAGCGGATGAGCTCCACCGGGTCGGTGTCGTCGCCGTTCGGCATATGCGCGTAGGCCCACACCGGGCGCCTGCCGGGCCGGGCGCGCCCGGGGTCGGTGACGGCCGGGTCGACGAGCAGGACGAAGGGCGCCCGGCTGCGGACCCCGCGCGCGGTCCGGGTCTCCTCCCGGACCAGCTCGGCATGGGTGCCACCCAGGTGCACGGTCCCGGCTCGGCCCACGGCGGGGTCGGCCCACGGGATCGGCTCGCTGACCAGGAAGTCGGCCTTGGCGGCGGCCGGGCCGTAGCGGAACCGCCGCAGCGCCCGGGCGTAGCGGTCGGGCAGCGCGCGCCCGGCGATGTCCAGCAGCCCCGGAACACCGGTGTCGAGCAGCACCGCGCGATACCCGTTCAGCTCACGGAGGTCGCCGATCGCGCGCCCGGTGTGGAAGGTGCCGCCGTGCGCGGTGATGTCGTCCACCATGGCCTCGGCGATCCGGGCGCTGCCGCCGCGCGGCAGCGGCCAGCCGGGGCCGTGGGCCAGATGCCCGAGCAGGGCCGCCACCGCACCGCCGGCCAGGCTGGGCAGTTCGCCCACGGCATGGGCGGCGACCCCGGTGAGCAGGGCGGGCGCCGCCTCACCGGTGAAGCGGGCGGCACCGAGGCGGGTGCCGTGGACGAGGATCCGGGGGGCCAGCAGCAGCGGTGCCACCGGATCGCGGGGGAGGGCGCGCTGCCCGGAGAGGATGAAGTCGACCACGCCCTCGCTGTGCCGCACCAGCGGCGCCATCAGCCGCCGCCAGCGCTCTCCGTCCGGGCCGAGCCCGGCGCAGGTGGTCCCCAGATCGTGGTGGGCGAGCGCGGCGCGGCCGCCGTCCAGCGGATGGGCGTAGGAGACCTCGGGGGTCAGGAGTTCCACCCCGCGCGCGGCCAGGCCGAACTCGCGGAAGAAGCGGGAGGCGGGCGCCATGGGGTGGACCGCCGAGCAGATGTCATGGGCGATCTCCGGGTCGAAGAGCGGCTGGGTGCGCAGCCCGCCGCCGATGTCGGCGGCGGCCTCGTACACCGCGACCCGCAGCCCGGCGCGGGCCAGGGTGACGGCGGCAGCGAGCCCATTGGGCCCGCTGCCCACGATCGCCGCGTCGGCCATCCCGCACCTCCCCGCCTTCCTCATCTGTGTCCTGCCGCACGAGTTCCTCGTACGACGTGTCCGAACCGGCCGGAAGCGGAACCCGGAGCGCCGCACCCCTGCGGCTCCGCGCCCCGCCGCAGGTCGCCGCCGTTCAGTGCGGCAGAATCGAGAGGGCTTGGACAAAAACACCAGGAGGAAGCGTGTCCGGATTCGTTGAGAAGCCCGAGCCGGTCGAGGTTCCGGGCCTTCAGCACCTGCACACCGGCAAGGTGCGCGACCTCTACCGGAACGAGCGCGGTGAGCTCGTCATGGTCGCCAGCGACCGGATCTCCGCCTACGACTGGGTCCTGCCGACCGAGATCCCCGAGAAGGGCAAGATCCTCACCCAGCTCTCCCTCTGGTGGTTCGATCTGCTCGCCGACCTCGTCCCCAACCACGTCCTGTCCACCGAACTGCCCGCCGGCGCCCCCGCCGACTGGGAGGGCCGGACCCTGGTGTGCCGGTCGCTGCGGATGGTCCCGGTCGAATGCGTGGCACGCGGCTATCTGACCGGCTCCGGCCTGGCCGAGTACCGCGAGACCCGTACGGTGTGCGGAATCGCCCTCCCCGAGGGGCTGACCGACGGCTCCGAGCTGCCCTCCCCGATCTTCACCCCGGCCACCAAGGCCGAGGTCGGCGAGCACGACGAGAACGTGGCGTACGAGGAGGTGGCCCACCGCATCGGCGCCGAGCCCGCCGCCCAGCTGCGCCAGGTCACCCTCGCCGTCTACAACCGGGCCCGGGAGATCTCCCGGGCGCGGGGGATCATCCTCGCCGACACCAAGTTCGAGTTCGGCTACGCGGAGGCGACCCTGGGCGTGGAGAGCGCCGAGCCGGTGCTCGCCGACGAGGTGCTGACCCCGGACTCCTCCCGCTTCTGGCCCGCCGACCAGTGGGAGCCCGGCCACCCGCAGCCGTCCTTCGACAAGCAGTACGTCCGCGACTGGCTGACCTCCCCGGCCTCCGGCTGGGACCGCGCCGGCGAGCAGCCGCCGCCCCCGCTCCCGGAGGAGGTCGTCGAGCGGACGCACGCGAAGTACGCGGAGGCTTACGAGCTGCTGACCGGCACCAGCTGGAAGTAGGCCGACGATGGGGGCGGAGGAACGACGAAGGGCCCCGGCCAATCGGCCGGGGCCCTTGCGTTCCCTGAGCGGACGACGAGGCTCGAACTCGCGACCTCAACCTTGGCAAGGTTGCGCTCTACCAACTGAGCTACGTCCGCCTGCGCCGGACTTTTCCGGTTCGACGCGCCTCTACTATAACCAAACCCTCGACCGGTGAACTACCACCCCGGGTGCCGAGGCCGCTCCGGGGGCCGCCCCGGGCGGCGGTGAAGCCGCTCGGAGCCTCTCCGCGGGCGGAGGCGCCGTCAGCCGTCGGCTCCAGCGGTATGGGCCTGTCGCAGCGGCACGCGCCCGAAAACGCCTGAGGCGCCGGTCGATTCGACCGGCGCCTCAGATCTGGAGCGGACGACGAGATTCGAACTCGCGACCCTCACCTTGGCAAGGTGATGCTCTACCAACTGAGCCACGTCCGCATGCCTCCGACCGGCTTTCACCGATCGGCGCGTGCATCACTCTACCTGATCCCCGTCCACACGAGGTCGATAGACGATGAGAGCGGGTGACAGGGATCGCACACTGCGCCTCCCCCTTGGAAAGGGGGCGCTCTACTACTGAGCTACACCCGCATGGTGTCTTCCTCGGGGTTTCGGCCTTTCGGCCTCGCCCCTCGGCGTGCTCCAGACTTTAGCGGATCACCCGGGGTGGTGTGCAACTCGGCTGAACGGGTGCCTCAGGCCGACTCGTCGAAGGCTTCGTAGACCTTCTTGGGGATCCGGCCGCGCGGAGGCACCTCCATGCCGTTCGACCGGGCCCAGGCGCGCACCGCGGCCGGGTCCGGGGCGACGGCGGTGCGGCGGTACGTCTTGCCCGAGCGGGCCCGCTTGCGGCCGGCCTCCACGTACGGTGCGAGAGCGTCGCGCAGTTTCGACGCATTGGCAGAGTTGAGGTCGATCTCGTACAACTTGCCGTCGAGTCCGAACGTGACCGTCTCTTCCGCTTCGCCTCCTTCGAGGTCGTCGGAGAGCGTGACTACTACGCGCTGCGCCACGGATATCGGTCCTTTCGGGCTGCATCGTTGCGTTGACGTGCAAAGATGTCAGCTGTCCAGTTGTGTCCAACAATGCTTTTTCATTTGTACAGTGACTGGCATTGCATTGTGAACCCCAGTAATTCCATCCGCGTGTCACGCCGCGATCGGGACCATGCGTTTTTCCCCGACCTTTCCCCGTCAGTTGCCACCGACGATGCTTAAACGTGACCGAACCCTTGCATATCTACTCGCGTAGATTTTTGGTCGGGGTAGGCTTGGGCACCGCCTTACGCACCAGCACCACACCACCGGGAGTGCCAGTGGCACGCGTCGTAGTCGACGTCATGCTCAAGCCGGAGATCCTCGACCCCCAGGGCCAGGCGGTGCAGCGAGCACTGCCCCGCCTCGGTTTCGAGGGGATCGCCGACGTCCGCCAGGGCAAGCGCTTTGAACTCGAGGTGGAGGGCCCGGTCGATGACGCCGCCCTCGCCCGTATCCACCAGATCGCTGAGACCTTTCTGGCGAACACCGTGATCGAGGACTTCTCCGTGAAGGTCGAGGTCGGCGAAGGTGCCGACGCCACTGCCGTGAAGGCGGAGTCGTGACCGCACGCGTCGGAGTCATCACCTTCCCCGGCACGCTCGACGACCGCGACACCCAGCGCGCGGTCCGCACCGCCGGGCTGGAAGCCGTACCGCTGTGGCACCGCGACAAGGACCTCAAGCAGGTCGACGCGGTGATCCTGCCGGGCGGCTTCTCCTATGGCGACTATCTGCGGGCCGGGGCGATCTCCCGCTTCTCCCCGGTAATGGACTCGGTGATCGACCAGGCGAAGGCCGGTATGCCGGTGCTTGGCATCTGCAATGGCTTCCAGGTACTCACCGAGACCCATCTCCTGCCCGGTGCGATGCTGCGGAACAACCATCTGCACTTCATCTGCCGTGATCAGAAGTTGCGAGTGGAAAACGCGGAGACCGCCTGGACCCGCTCCTATGAGCAGGGCCAGGAGATCAACATCCCGCTGAAGAACATCGACGGCCGCTATGTCGCCGATGAGCGCGTCCTCGATGAACTCGAGGCCGAGGGACGCGTCGTCTTCCGCTATCAGGAGCTCAACCCCAACGGCTCGCTCCGCGACATCGCCGGTATCTGCAATGCGGCGGGCAATGTCGTCGGCCTCATGCCCCACCCCGAGCACGCCGTCGAACCGCTGATCGGCACCGGTCGCACCGACGGTCTCGGATTCTTCACCTCGATCCTCAAGAGGCTGGTCAGCGCATGACCCTGGACACCACCAAGCACGCGGCGCAGACCCCGGAGGCCGAGCAGCCCTGGGCCGAGCTCGGCCTCAAGCAGGACGAGTACGAGCGCGTCCGCGCCATCCTGGGCCGCCGCCCCACCGGCGCCGAGCTCGCGATGTACTCCGTCATGTGGTCCGAGCACTGCTCGTACAAGTCGAGCAAGGTCCACTTGCGGCAGTTCGGTGAGAAGGCCCCCGAGAGCGACGCCCTGCTCGTCGGCATCGGCGAGAACGCGGGTGTGGTCGACGTCGGCCAGGGCTATGCGGTCACCTTCAAGGTCGAGTCGCACAACCACCCCTCGTACATCGAGCCCTACCAGGGCGCGGCCACCGGCGTGGGCGGCATCGTCCGCGACATCCTCGCCATGGGCGCCCGCCCGGTGGCCGTGATGGACCCGCTGCGCTTCGGCGCCGCCGACCACCCCGACACCAAGCGGGTACTGCCCGGTGTGGTCGCGGGCATCGGCGGCTACGGCAACTGCCTGGGCCTGCCCAACATCGGCGGTGAGGTCGTCTTCGACCCCTGCTACCAGGGAAACCCGCTGGTCAACGCGTTGTGCGTGGGCGTGATGAAGCATGAGGACATCCACCTCGCCAAGGCGTCCGGCACCGGCAACAAGGTGATTCTCTACGGCGCCCGCACCGGCGGCGACGGCATCGGCGGTGTCTCCGTGCTGGCCTCGGAAACCTTCGATGACAGTAAGCCCGCCAAGCGCCCCGCCGTCCAGGTCGGTGACCCCTTCCAGGAGAAGCTGCTCATCGAGTGCACCCTGGAGGTCTTCAAGGAGGACCTGGTCGAGGGCATCCAGGACCTCGGCGGCGCGGGCCTGTCCTGCGCCACCAGCGAGCTGGCCAGCGCCGGCTCCGGCGGAATGCGGGTCGAGCTCGACACCGTGCCGCTGCGCGACTCCTCGCTCTCCCCCGAGGAGATCCTGATGAGCGAGTCGCAGGAGCGCATGTGCGCGATCGTGAAGCCCGAGAAGGTCGACCGCTTCCTGGAGATCTGCGAGAAGTGGGACGTCATCGCCACCGTCATCGGTGAGGTCACCGACGGCGAGCGGCTGGAGATCTACTGGCACGGCGAGCAGATCGTGGACGTCCCGCCGCGCACCGTCGCCCACGAGGGCCCGGTCTACGAGCGCCCCTACGCCCGCCCCGAGTGGCAGGACGCGCTCCAGGCCGACGACGCGGGCAAGCTGCCGCGCCCGGCCACGGCCGAGGAGCTGCGCGAGCAGGTCCTCAAGGTGATCGCCTCGCCGAACCAGTCGTCCAAGTCCTGGATCACGGATCAGTACGACCGCTTCGTGCAGGGCAACACGGTGCTCGCCCAGCCCGAGGACTCCGGCATGGTCCGCGTGGACGAGGAGACGGGCCTGGGTGTGGCCGTCGCCACGGACGGCAACGGCCGCTACGCCAAGCTGGACCCGTACGCGGGGGCGCAGCTCGCGCTCGCCGAGTCGTACCGCAATGTGGCCGCGTCCGGCGCCAAGCCGCTGGCCATCTCCAACTGCCTCAACTTCGGCTCGCCGGAGGACTCCGCGGTCATGTGGCAGTTCGCGGAGGCCACCCGCGGTCTCGCCGACGGCTGTCTGACCCTGGGCACCCCGGTCACCGGCGGCAATGTGTCGCTGTACAACCAGACCGGGGAGGTGGCCATCCACCCGACGCCGGTCGTCGCCGTCCTCGGCGTGATCGACGATGTGGCCCGTCGCACCCCGATCGCCTTCGCGGAAGAGGGCCAGCTGCTCTATCTGCTGGGCGACACCACGGAGGAGCTGGGCGGCTCGGCCTGGTCCCAGGTGATCCACGACCACCTGGGCGGACTGCCGCCCAAGGTTGACCTGGAGCGGGAGCGGCTGCTCGCCGAGATCCTGATCTCGGCCTCGCGCGACGGCATGGTGGACGCGGCCCACGACCTGTCCGACGGCGGTCTGGTCCAGGCGCTCGCCGAGTCGTGTCTGCGCGGCGGCAAGGGCGCCCGGATCGTCGTCCCCGACGGTCTGGACCCCTTCGTCCTGCTGTTCTCCGAGTCCGCGGGCCGGGCGATCGTCGCCGTACCGCGCAGCGAGGAGGTCCGCTTCAACGACATGTGCGGGGCGCGGGGGCTTCCGGCGGCCCGTATCGGCGTGGTCGACGGCGACTCGATCGACGTCCAGGGGCAGTTCTCCATCCCGCTGGCCGAGCTGAGGGAGTCGTACGAGGCGACGATCCCGGGTCTGCTGGCCTGAGGGCTGGCCTGAGAACGCATGCCGTACGGCCCGCCCCCTGGCGTCAGGGAGCGGGCCGTACGGTCCGTTCGGGCCTTGCGGGGCTCACTTCCCCCAGAAGGCGTTGACGGCGTCGATGTCCTCGACGCACTGGTCGATGTCGCTGATCTTCCCGCCGACGATGGTGAAGAACAGCCCGGTCTTCATGTCCAGCGTGCGGTTGCCGCGCTCGGCGCGGACGTGGTGTCCGGAGATCACATGGCCGCGCCCGTCGGGCAGCACCGCCTCCAGGTCGACCCGCAGCGTGCCACCGGTCTCCTCGAACTCGGTGCGGTACAGCCGCATACACGCGTCCCGGCCCTTGTGGTGCCCGGAGATCATGTTGTCACCGGGCACATGCTGCATAACGTCCGCCGTCAGCAGCGTGGAGAGGGTGTCCAGGTCGCCTTGCTGGTACGCGGTGCATGCGCGGCGCACCACGGCGGCATCGGGGTGCTCGCCCATGGTCATTCACACCTTTCGTCCCGATCGATACCTCTGTATCCCTTTCTCTCCATCCTCTGCCCGCCCCACGGGGCTGTCGATAGGCTCGGCGCCATGCCGCCTCGTGCCCGTGCCCGCAGCTATGACCCCGTCAAGACCAGGACCGCCGTGATCGCGCAGCTCCGGCAGGTGCGGAAGGTGGCCGAGGGGCTGGACGAGACCGCCCTGAACGCCCCCACCCGGCTCGGCGACTGGACGGTCCGGGAGCTGATCGCGCATCTGGCGATGGCCGTGACGTCCGTCGTACGGCTCCTGGAGCGGCCCGCGCCGCCCGCGCGCGAGGTCACCGTCACCGGCTGGGCCTCGGCGGTGGCCGGGCATTCGGGGCCGATCGACGACGACACCCGCGCTCTCGCGGCGGACGCGAAACCGGGCGAGCTGCTGGAGCGCGCCGAGACCCGGTTCGCCGAGACGGCCGCCGTCGCGCCCGCCGACCGGCTGCTGGCCGCCCGCGTCGGGGCGATGCGGCTGGACGACTACCTGGTCACCCGCTGTGTGGAGCTCGTGGTCCACGCCGACGATCTGGCGGATGCCACCGGCGTCCCCGTCTCCCACGACCGCCAGGCGCTGGCCACCGCCACCCGCGTGCTCGCCGACGCCCTCGCGGCGAAGGCGCCCGGCGGCTCGGTCGAGGTCCGCATCCCGCCGTTCGCCGTGATCCAGTGCGTCGAGGGCCCCCGGCACACCCGCGGCACCCCGCCGAATGTCGTCGAGACCGATCCGCCGACCTGGATCCGCCTCGCCACGGGTCGTCTGACCTGGGCCGAGGCCCTGGAGTCCGCGCCGCTGACCGCGAGCGGCGACCGTGCCGACCTCTCCTCCCACCTTCCGGTGCTCGGCTGACCGGCCCGAGATGTGATCCTCGCCTCGGACAGGCGTCTCCGACCCCGGCCGTGCCCAGGTCGGGCGCGGGTCCCTGGGGTCCCGAGCGGCTGCGGAGAATGTGACTTACGCCCTCCTGACGGGTCCCTCGTTCGGAGGCACCGCTGAACTGGCCTAGACTCGATGACGTGCCACGTGGTGACGGACGACTCAGCCACGACCTGCTCCCCGGTGAGAAGGGCCCCCAGGACGCTTGCGGCGTCTTCGGAGTCTGGGCACCGGGAGAAGAGGTCGCCAAACTCACCTATTTCGGGCTGTACGCACTGCAGCACCGCGGACAGGAGTCCGCGGGCATCGCGGTGAGCAACGGCTCCCAGATTCTCGTCTTCAAGGACATGGGCCTGGTCTCACAGGTCTTCGACGAGACCTCCCTCGGCTCGCTCACGGGCCATATCGCGGTCGGTCACGCCCGCTACTCCACCACCGGAGCCTCGGTGTGGGAGAACGCGCAGCCGACGTTCCGGGCCACCGCCCACGGCTCGATCGCGCTGGGCCACAACGGGAACCTGGTCAACACCGCCGAGCTGGCGGAGCTGGTCGCGGCCCTGCCCCGCGACGGCGGCCGGGCCACCCAGGTGGCGGCCACCAATGACACCGACCTGGTCACCGCCCTGCTCGCGGGCCAGGTGGACGAGGACGGCAAGCCGCTCACCATCGAGCAGGCGGCCCCCATCGTCCTGCCCAAGGTCAAGGGCGCTTTCAGCCTCGTCTACATGGACGAGCACACGCTGTACGCGGCGCGCGACCCCCAGGGCATCCGCCCGCTGGTCCTCGGCCGCCTCGAGCGCGGCTGGGTGGTGGCCTCCGAGACCGCCGCCCTGGACATCGTGGGCGCGTCCTTCATCCGTGAGATCGAGCCCGGCGAGATGGTCGCGATCGACGAGAACGGGCTGCGCTCCACCACCTTCGCCGAGGCCCGGCCCAAGGGCTGCGTCTTCGAGTACGTGTACCTGGCCCGCCCCGACACCGACATCGCGGGGCGGAACGTGTACCTCTCCCGGGTCGAAATGGGCCGCCGGCTGGCCAAGGAGGCCCCGGCCGAGGCCGACCTGGTCATAGCGACGCCCGAGTCCGGCACCCCGGCCGCCGTCGGCTACGCCGAGGCCAGCGGGATTCCGTACGGCTCCGGGCTGGTCAAGAACAGCTATGTGGGCCGGACCTTCATCCAGCCCTCGCAGACCATCCGGCAGCTCGGCATCCGGCTCAAGCTGAACCCCCTCAAGGAGGTCATCCGGGGCAAGCGCCTGGTGGTCGTCGACGACTCGATCGTCCGCGGCAACACCCAGCGCGCCCTGGTGCGGATGCTCCGTGAGGCCGGGGCCGTCGAGGTCCACATCCGGATCTCGTCCCCGCCGATCAAGTGGCCGTGCTTCTTCGGCATAGATTTCGCCACCCGCGCCGAGCTGATCGCCAACGGTCTCTCGGTCGAGGAGATCGGCAAGTCGCTGGGCGCCGACTCGCTGGCGTACATCTCCACCGACGGCATGATCGAGGCGACCACGATCGCCAAGCCGAATCTGTGCCGGGCCTGCTTCGACGGTGAGTACCCGATGGACCTGCCGGATCCGGAGCTGCTGGGCAAGCACCTCCTGGAGTCCGAGACGCAAGGGCAGAGCAGCGGTGACGCCGACGGTGTGACGACGCTGACCGCCGGTGTCGGCGGCGGCGACGCCCTGCGCCGTCCCTGAGCGCCGCCCGCCCGTCATCCCCGATACGAAAGATCTCAACGTCATGTCCGAGTCCGGGTCCACCTACGCCGCCGCGGGCGTCGACATCGAGGCGGGCGACCGCGCCGTCGAGCTGATGAAGGAGTGGGTCAAGAAGGCGAGCCGGCCCGAGGTCGTGGGCGGCCTCGGCGGTTTCGCCGGGCTCTTCGACGCCTCCGCCCTGGCCCGCTACCAGCGTCCGCTGCTCGCCTCCGCCACCGACGGGGTCGGCACCAAGGTGGACATCGCCCGGCGGATGGGTGTGTACGACACCATCGGCCGCGACCTGGTCGGCATGGTCGTGGACGACCTGGTGGTCTGCGGCGCCGAGCCGCTGTTCATGACCGACTACATCTGCGTCGGCAAGGTCTACCCGGAGCGCGTCGCCGCCATCGTCAAGGGCATCGCCGAGGGCTGCACCCTGGCCGGCTGCGCCCTGGTGGGCGGCGAGACCGCCGAGCACCCGGGGCTGCTGGGCGCCGATGACTTCGATGTCGCCGGGGCCGGTACGGGCGTGGTCGAGGCCGATCGGGTGCTGGGCGCGGATCGTATCCGAACGGGTGATGCGGTGATCGCCATGTCATCGTCCGGACTTCACTCGAACGGGTACTCACTCGTCCGCCATGTGCTCTTCGACCGGGCCGGCTGGGCGCTGGACCGCGATGTGCCGGA
Organism: Streptomyces sp. MK37H; assembly: GCF_018035285.1. NCBI lineage: Bacteria > Bacillati > Actinomycetota > Actinomycetes > Kitasatosporales > Streptomycetaceae > Streptomyces > Streptomyces sp. MK37H. The sequence continues at coordinate 10,859 of NZ_JAAAYH010000139.1, forward strand.
GCTCGGCCGGACGCTGGGGGAGGAGCTGCTGGAGCCCACCCGGATCTACTCGCTGGACTGCCTGGCCCTCACCCGCACCACCGAGGTGCACGCCTTCTCGCACATCACCGGCGGCGGGCTCGCCAACAACCTCGCCCGGGTCATCCCCGAGGGGCTGCGCGCGGTCGTGGACCGCTCGACCTGGACCCCCGGTGCGATCTTCCAGCTGGTCGGCGAGGCCGGCTCGGTCGAGCGGCTGGAGCTGGAGAAGACCCTCAACATGGGCGTCGGCATGATGGCGGTGGTCCCGGCGGACTCCGTCGATGTGGCGCTCACCACGCTCGCCGACCGCGGTGTCGAGGCCTGGGTCAGCGGTGAGATCACCGAGCGCACGGCCGGGGACGCGGAAGCGGTGACGCTGACCGGTGACCATGCGGACTGAGACGGCCGCGCCGTGTGCGCGGACAGCACGGAAGCCGGTCCGAGGCGGGTGCCCCGGACCGGTGGAGGTGTGCGGCGAAAAGCCGAGCGCCTGGAACGGGTGGTTCAGGCGCGGCGACGCTGCGGGGACGGATCGGACTGTTCGTCGTCCTCGTCCTCATCGTCGTTGTACAGATCCGCGTACTGTGCGTACGGGTCGTCGTCCAGCTCATCGTCCTCGAACCGCTCGCCATTCGGCGGCTGGCTCGGTTGCGATGCGCCCAGCTCCTCGGCCAGGCGTGAGAGATCCGTCCCACCGCTGTTGTACTTCAGCTGGCGGGCGACCTTCGTCTGCTTGGCCTTGGCCCGGCCGCGCCCCATGGCTCGACCCCCTCAACGACGGGGCTCGACGGCCCCAGAGTCTTGACACGCGTTCACGTTCATAAATCAGAGCGGACTCTCAGAAGAGAGACCGGTCCGTAGGGCTTCAACGGTACCTGCTTCTGTGGCCATACGGTACGTCGCCCACACGACGTGCCACGAGGCAGAACCCGCGAGGAGCCCGTTCCTCGCTGGTCAGCTGCGATTTTAACGTGTCTTGTGCGCCGACCCGCCGACGGGCCGTGAGGGATCTCTCCCCGATGGCTCCCAGGGGGCTCTCATATCCCCCGTACGGCGGCCTCCGGCAAGGGATCCCGCACGGCCCGTCCGCGCACGGCCTCACACCGCTCCTCAGACGCTCTCAGACGCTTCCAGCGGCCCTCGGGCGCCCCGTGGCCCATGCCGGTGGCATCTGCCGGGCCACGGCTCAGGCGTCATGGCCCTCAGCCATCCGGTGCTCGGCCAGCCGGTCGGCGGCCGCGGCGGGCGGGATGCCGTCGGTCTGTGCCCGATCGAATATGGCCAACGTCGTGTCGAAGATCTTCGCCGCCTTGGCCTTGGCCCGGTCGAAGTCGAAACCGTGCAGCTCGTCGGCCACCTGGATGACACCACCGGCGTTCACCACGTAGTCCGGCGCGTAGAGGATGCCGCGGCCGTCCAGGTCCTTCTCGACGCCCGGGTGGGCCAGCTGGTTGTTGGCCGCGCCGCACACCACCTTCGCGGTCAGGACGGGCACCGTGGCGTCGTCCAGGGCGCCACCGAGCGCGCACGGGGCGTAGACGTCCAGGTCGGCGCGGATCAGCGCCTCGGTGTCCCGGACCGCCTGGACGCGGGGGTGGCGGGCCAGCACGCGGTCCACCGACTCGGTGCGCACATCCGTGACCACGACCTCGGCGCCGTCCTCCAGCAGGTGCTCCACCAGGTGGTGGCCGACCTTGCCGACCCCCGCGATGCCGACCCGGCGGCCGCGCAGCGTGGGCGCGCCCCAGGACGCCTGGGCGCTCGCCCGCATCCCCTGGAAGACGCCGAAGGCGGTCAGCACCGAGGAGTCACCGGCGCCGCCGTTTTCGGGGGAGCGGCCGGTGGTCCAGGGGCACTCCCGGGCGACGACGTCCATGTCGGCCACATAGGTGCCCACGTCACAGGCGGTGACGTAGCGACCGCCCAGAGAGGCCACGAAGCGGCCGTAGGCGAGCAGCAGCTTCTCGGTCTTGATCTCCTCGGGATCGCCGAGGATCACGGCCTTGCCGCCACCGTGGTCGAGCCCGGCGAGCGCGTTCTTGTAGGACATGCCGCGGGCGAGGTTGAGGGCGTCGAGGAGCGCCGCTTCTTCGGGGTTCTCCTCGGAGGCGTAGGCGTGGAAGCGGGTGCCGCCGAGGGCCGGGCCCAGGGCGGTGGAGTGGACGGCGATGACGGCCTTGAGGCCGCTCTCCCGGTCCTGGCAGAGCAGCACCTGCTCATGCCCGCCGAGATCGGAGCGGAACAGCGTCGCAAGCGGTGAGAGAGGGTTCGGCACGCGACTCTCCGTCGGACCGTCGGCACTGACGGTGTGACGTACGTCGGTCACGGTGGTGACTCCCATAGGTCGGGGTAGACGCCCTCCTGGCTGGTGGGGAGGGCCGTGGGCAAGAGGGTAAGCCCTGGGGGTCCGGGGGATCGGCCATGTCCCCGACGAGTCCGCATGCCGGGCATGGGACGATGCCGTCAGGTGGGGGTAAGGGAGCCCCTGGCGGTGGTCTCAGCCTTGAGGGAGCGCGTGTGACCTTGGCGTCTTCGGTGATTGTCCCGTACGCGGCGTATCTCCGGGTCTATGAGCCACTGGCAGCGTTTCCGGAGCCGGAGAGATCGCACTGGGCGCGGTATGCCAAGCGCGATGACCTGCCGGGCGCGCAGGACGAGCTGCGCCGCTCGCTCGCGGACCTGCTGCCGGTCCCCCCGGTGGCGGTTCCGGTGCACGAGAGCGCGGACGCCTTCGTGGCGCTCGTGGACGGCGTCACCTGCGTCTGCCCGTGGCGTACCCGGCTGAGGGGCTGGCTGGCCCTGGAGGAGCTGCCGGAGCGCCTTCCCGGGCCCCTTCTGGACGCGGCCCTGCCCCCGGTGGTGCGCCGGCAGGCGGTGGCCGACTTCGAGCGGTGGCTGGAGCGCAACCCGGACGCCCGGCCGTGGATCCGCTCGGCCACCTGGCATGTGCCGGTGCGCTGGTTCGTGCTCTTCGGGGACGAGGAGCGCGAGTTCACCAAGGGTGACGACGGTCTCATCCTCCGCTACCGCACTCCAATGGTCCAGGCCAGGCGCCGGGTGGCGCGTGGCCTTAAGGTGCTCAAGGAGGCCCTCGGCGAAGGGCCGCTGATCGACGGGCTGGTGGACGTCGGCCGGTGGCTCGAGGAGTTCCACCCCCGGTCGTTGGTCGAGCTGGACTACGGCGGTCTGGTGCACACGCTGCCGGCCGCGCAGCTGGAGGACGACCACTCGGCCGCGGATGTGGCGGAGGGCCTGGCGGCGCTGCGCGACGGGGACGGGGAGCGTGCGGGCGTCGCGTACGAGCGGCTGACCGACCGCTGGAGCGTGGTCCGCGGGCGGCAGAACGCGAGCTGACCGCCCGGCCCAACGGGCCCCGGGTGACCGGTTGAGCGGTCCGCCGGAACAGAGGGGACGTAGGTCCCTATCCGGGCCATTGCCTCAATCGTGACCTAAAGCACTGACTTCGGGCCTTGCGGTAATCACCCATCCTCGTGTCAAAATAGGACAAGGAGTCCGGGAGGGGCTCCTTCCGCCCGACTATGGGCGGATTCATCGGTATTGCACTCCTTGGCGGATCTGGTGACCCCTGATCCTGTTGTGACTGATCGTCACGGCCGTGTGACGGTCCGTTATGGCATGGTCCATCGGCTTCCGTCGAGGTTGGTCACCTGAGAGGGCAATTCCATCGGTTTGGCCGACGGGGCTGGACAGATGGTGTAGTTGTAGTGCCGAGGACAAGCCGTTCGTCCTATAACCGACTCGGCCCGCGTCCGCCATTTCGGGCAACGTGGGTCAAGGTGCAGAATTTAGAGGAAAGAACCGTGATGGTTCGGTTCTCCCGAGGAGGCCGCTCATGACCGCTCGCACCCCTGATGCCGAGCCGCTGCTGACCCCGGCTGAGGTTGCCACGATGTTCCGCGTGGACCCGAAGACGGTCACTCGCTGGGCGAAGGCAGGCAAGCTCACGTCAATCCGTACGCTCGGAGGGCATCGGCGCTACCGCGAAGCGGAGGTCCGTGCTCTTCTTGCGGGCATCCCGCAGCAGCGCAGCGAGGGCTGAACAACCGCATAACCGGGCATTTCCGGGCCCCCCAGCCCGGCTTTCGCCTGTATAGCTCCACCACGACGGGTGCCTGCCCCAACAGGCCCTCCACCGCTCGACATGGGTGCGTCGTTGATCGCGCTGGACTCCGCCGGGTCCGGCGCGATCTTTTTATGCCCTGGGGGTCTTCCGGAGGGCGCCTCCAGGGGTCTTCAAGTGCCTCTGGAAGCGCAATCGTTCGGGTTGTGCGGGGTGGTCCGCAAGGGGCTCGAGGAGGCTCGCGGAGCGCTTTCGGGTGGGGCTCGCGAGGGTCGTGGACAGAGGGTGCAATTGCACATATTAAATTGACCCGTGGTGAGCGGGGTGTAAGTTCCCTCACTCCGGAAACTCATTCGGTGACTCCCGTCACGCTCCCCAGCCCTTGCCCTGTGCCCAGTGGTTGCGCTAAAGGACAACTGCGGTAAGGGCTTACCGAGTTGACGGTGGCGAGGCCGCCGTCGTCTCCTCGCGCACCTCGCGTTCGGCCCTGTCACCCGCCTCGTCGGCCGCCGAGTGCTCCATCGCCAGCCGCAGCAGGCGGTGGCAGATCGGACAGTGCCGGGTGAAGTGGCGGTTGCCCGCGGCGGCCGCCAGATGGGCGCGCAGCAGCGCCCTGGTCTCATGCTTCGCGGACGTCGTCATACGCCGCACCTCCCGCGCACCCCCGCGCACACCTTCTAGTTTGGGTACCTCTGTGTGTGGTGTGCCGTCAAGACGCGGAAGGCCCGGATCCAGAGATGGATCCGGGCCTTCCGGGTAAGCGGTCCTGACGGGATTTGAACCCGCGGCCTCCACCTTGACAGGGTGGCGAGCACTCCAAACTGCTCCACAGGACCAACAGTGACGCTTGCGGCTCCGCCGCCGTGCGCCGCGCTGTGTGCGCTGCGATGCAGACTCTACAGCAGGTCAGGGGGTGCGGTCGAACTCGCGCCCGGCGGGGCCCCGGCGGGCAGCCGGAGCCCCCGCGGCACCCTTACGGCGCCGCCGCGTCGATGGCCTTGACGATGCGCTTGTCGGACACCGGATAGGCCGTGCCGAGGGCGTGCGCGAAGTAGCTGACCCGCAGTTCCTCGATCATCCAGCGGATCTCCAGCGCCTCCTGGGGCACCGGGCGCCCCGGCGGGAACTGCTCCAGCAGCCACGCGTACTCGTCCCGCATCTCCCGTACCTTCGCCATCCGGGCGCGGTCCCGGTCGGCGTTGCCCGGAAGCTGCTGCAGCCGCCGGTCCACGGCCACCAGATAGCGCATGAGGTCCGGAAGCCGCCGTACGCCGTGGGCGGTCACGAAACCCGGCGTGATGAGCTCCGAGAGCTGCTCCCTGATGTCCGTGAGCGACGGCAGCAGCACCGGGCTGCTGGTGGCCTTCAGCCGCCGCTCGCACGACTGCCAGGCCGCCAGCACCTCCTGGACCTTGCGCACGGTGTCCACGGTCGCGTCCATGATGTCGCTGCGTACCGCGTCGAAGAGCTTGCGGAACGATTCCTCGTCCCAGGCCGGGCCACCACGGGCCGCGATCAGCCGGTCGGCCGCCGCGGCCACACAGTCGTCGAACAGCGCCTGCACACTGCCGTGCGGGCTGCTGGAGAGCGCCAGCTTGGCCTGGTTGGAGAGCTTGTCCTGGACGAACTTGGCGGGGTTGGACGGCAGCTGGAGCAGGATCAGCCGGCGCGTCCCCCGCCACATCGCCTCCCGCTGCTCGGCCTCGGTGTCGAAGAGCCGTACGGCCACCGAGGAGCCCTCGTCGACGAGCGCCGGATACGCCTTGACCGGCTGGCCGCCGCGGCGCGTCTCGAAGGTGCGCGGCAGCGTGCCGACCGTCCACCGGGTCAGCCCGCCGCGCTGCTCGATCCCCTCGGCCTCCTTGGAGGACTCGAACGCCTTGGAGATCGCGGCCCGCGTCCTGGGCCGCAGCCGCTGCCGCAGCGCCTCCAGGTCCTTGTCCTCGGCCAGCTTGCGGCGCCGCTCGTCCACCACCCGGAAGGTGATCTTCAGATGGTCGGGGACCTTCGTCAGGTCCCAGTCCTCCGGCTCGATCCGTACGCCCACCATCCGCTGGAGCTCCCGCCCCAGCGCCGCCGTCAGCGGCTCCTGGAGGGGGACAGCGCTTTCCAGGAAGCGCTTGGCGTAGTTGGGCGCCGGGACGTAGTGACGGCGGACCGGCTTGGGCAACGAGCGGATCAGCTCGGTGACCAGATCCTCGCGCAGCCCCGGGATCTGCCAGTCGAAGCCGTCCGGGGTGACCTGGTTGAGCACCTGGAGCGGGATGTGGACGGTCACACCGTCCGCGTCCGCCCCCGGCTCGAACTGATAGGTCACCTTGAACTTGAGCTTCCCCTGGCGCCAGGAGTCCGGATAGGCGTCCTTGGTGACGCCCTGCGCCTGCTCGTTGATGAGCATCGACTTCTCGAAGTTGAGAAGCTCCGGCTCCTCGCGCCGCTTGTGCTTCCACCAGGAGTCGAAGTGCGCGCCGGAGACCACATGCTCGGGGATCCGCTGGTCGTAGAAGTCGAAGAGCGTCTCGTCGTCCACGAGGATGTCGCGGCGCCGGGCGCGGTGCTCCAGCTCCTCGACCTCGCCCAGCAGCTTGCGGTTGTCGTGGAAGAACTGGTGGTGGGTGCGCCAGTCGCCCTCCACCAGGGCGTTGCGGATGAACAGGTCACGGCTGGTCTCGGGGTCGATCCGGCCGTAGTTGACCTTCCGCTGGGCGACGATCGGCACCCCGTAGAGCGTCACCCGCTCATACGCCATCACCGCGGCCTGCTTCTGCTCCCAGTGCGGCTCGCTGTAGGTGCGTTTGACCAGGTGCTGGGCGAGCGGCTCGATCCACTCCGGCTCGATCCTCGCGTTGACCCGCGCCCACAGCCGGGACGTCTCCACCAGCTCCGCCGACATCACCCAGCGCGGAGGCTTCTTGAACAGCGCCGAACCGGGGAAGACCGCGAACTTGGCGCTGCGCGCGCCCACGTACTCGTTCTTGTCGGTGTCCTTCAGGCCCACATGGGAGAGCAGCCCCGCCAGCAGCGAGGTGTGGATGTGGTCGGGCGCCGCGTCCTGCTCGGACATGTGGATGTCCATGGTCTTGGCGACCGTGCGCAGCTGGCTGTAGATGTCCTGCCATTCGCGTATGCGCAGGTAGTTGAGGTACTCATTGCGGCACATCCGGCGGAAGGCGGAGGAGGACAGCTCCTTCTGCCGCTCCCGGACGTACTTCCACAGATTGAGGAAGGCCAGGAAGTCGCTGGACTCGTCCTTGAAGCGGGCGTGCTGCTGATCCGCCTGCTGCTGTTTGTCCGAGGGGCGCTCGCGCGGGTCCTGGATGGACAGCGCCGCCGCGATCACCATGACCTCGCGGACACAGCCGTTGCGATCCGCCTCCAGCACCATCCGGGCCAGCCGCGGGTCCACCGGCAGCTGGGCCAGCTTCCGGCCGACCTGGGTGAGCCGCTTGCGCGGGTCCTTCTGCTTGCTGTCCAGCGCGTGCAGCTCCTCCAGGAGCTGGACGCCGTCCTTGATGTTGCGGCGGTCGGGCGGGTCGATGAAGGGGAACTTCTCGATGTCGCCGAGGCCGGCGGCGGTCATCTGGAGGATGACGGAGGCCAGGTTGGTCCGCAGGATCTCGGCGTCGGTGAACTCCGGGCGGGTGACGAAGTCGTCCTCGGAGTACAGCCGGATGCAGATGCCGTCGCTGGTCCGGCCGCAGCGGCCCTTGCGCTGATTGGCGCTGGCCTGGGAGATCGGCTCGATGGGCAGCCGCTGGACCTTGGTGCGATGGCTGTAGCGGGAGATCCGGGCGGTGCCCGGGTCGATCACATAGCGGATGCCGGGGACGGTCAGCGAGGTCTCGGCCACGTTCGTCGCCAGCACGATCCGGCGGCCGGTGTGTCTCTGGAAGACCCGGTGCTGCTCGGCGTGCGACAGCCGCGCGTACAGCGGGAGCACCTCGGTGACCGGGAGCTTCTTCTTGTTCAGCGCGTCGGCGGTGTCGCGGATCTCCCGCTCACCGGAGAGGAAGACCAGGATGTCGCCCGGGCCCTCGGCCTGGAGCTCGTCGACCGCGTCGCAGATCGCGGTGATCTGGTCGCGGTCGCTGTCCTCGCCGCCCTCCTCGAGCAGCGGGCGGTAGCGCACCTCGACCGGATATGTACGCCCGCTGACCTCGACGATCGGCGCGTCGCCGAAATGGCGGGAGAAGCGCTCCGGGTCGATGGTGGCTGAGGTGATCACGACCTTGAGGTCGGGGCGGCGGGGCAGCAGCTGGGCCAGATAGCCGAGCAGGAAGTCGATGTTGAGGCTGCGCTCATGGGCCTCGTCGATGATGATCGTGTCGTACTGGCGCAGCTCGCGGTCGGTCTGGATCTCGGCGAGCAGAATGCCGTCGGTCATCAGCTTGACGTGGGTGTCCTGGCCCACCTGGTCGGTGAAGCGGACCTTCCAGCCGACGGACTCGCCGAGCGGCGACCGCATCTCCTCGGCGATGCGCTCGGCCACGGTGCGGGCCGCGATCCGGCGTGGCTGCGTATGGCCGATGAGGCCCTTGACGCCGCGCCCCAGCTCCAGACAGATCTTCGGAATCTGGGTGGTCTTCCCGGAGCCGGTCTCACCCGCGACGATCACCACCTGGTGATCCCGGACGGCCTCGAGGATCGCGTCCTTCTTCTGGCTGACCGGCAGCTCTTCCGGATAGGTGATGGCCGGCACCGCGGCGCGGCGGTCCGCGACCCGCAGCTCGGCGCGCGTCATCTCCTCGGCGATCTCGCCGAGCACGGCCGCACGGGCCTCGGGTTTACGGATCCGGCGCACACC
>NZ_JAAAYH010000014.1:0-54245 GCF_018035285.1 Streptomyces sp. MK37H
CGGATAGGCGTTCTTCAGCAGCTCCTGGAACTGGGCCGAGAACCAGTGGCCCGACAGCGGAGCGTTCGGCAGCGCACCCGACATGTTGTAGTTGTTGCGCGGGTTGCCGGTGTACGTCGGGTCGCACATCCGGTCGAAGCCCTTGCCCTCGTCGTTCGGGATCGAGGAGCTCGCCCCGTCCGACTCGCCCGGGGGCTTCATCCACACATACGCGTCGATCCCGGCCGCGGGTGCCGCCTTGGGCCGCTCGCCGAGCCCGGCGCCGGACTGGTTGCACCAGTTGCCGATGTGGATCCGGCGGTCGTAGCGCCCGCCGTTGACGTACGTGTCCACGTCCGTCTTCGCGCCGGGGCCGCTGGGCCGGGCCGAGCCGCCCCAGCCGTTGCGGGAGGTGTCGATCAGCGCGCCGATGTTGCTCGGGAAGCCGACGTTGACCAGCTCCTGGCGGAACGCCTGGGCGTAGGAGAGCTCGTCCACGTACTGGTTCCAGTCCACCCACTTCGACTGGCGCACGGTGGTGCCGTTGACCGAGTCGTTGACGGTGAAGTTGTTCTCCTTCAGCGCGCTGTAGTTGGCCGTGTTGACGATGATGCCGGCCATCTTGTCGACCGTGCTGCCCTCGGCCGTCGCCGCCTGCTTGATCACCTGGGCGGTGGGGTTGAAGTTGCTGTCCCAGCCGATCCAGCCGTGGTGACCGGCGTCCACGTAGTTGTAGACGTTGCCGATCGCGCCCAGCTTGTTCAGGGCGTAGCCGACGCCCTTCACGTAGTTGCCGTTCGCCTTCATCGTGTCGCACTCGGGGGTCGCGGTGGCGCTGCCGCCGGTGTTGGTGACCAGGTTGGGCAGCGAGTCGACCTCGATCGTGGTCACGATCCGCAGACTGGAGTTGGCGTACTTCGACTCGGAGAGGATCGCCGCGATCGGGTCGATGAACTGCGTCTTGTACTTGTCGATCTCGGTCGGGCCCAGCTCGCCGTTGGACGCCAGCGCGGAGCAGTCACGGCCGGGGAGGTCGTAGACCACTAACTGGACGACGGTCGGGCTGCCCCCTGACTGCTGCAGCGCCCGGTCGAGGTGGGCGCGCAGTCCCATCGCGCCGCCCGTGCCGTTGATCGCGGCGATCCGGTCCAGCCAGATGCCGGTCGGCTGGTTGGAGACCTTGCTGCCGCCGGGTTCGGCGGCGGCCTTCGCCGACCAGTCCGGGTTCACATACACCTTGGCGCCCGAGTACGGGTTGTCGACCTTCGCGGCGGCCGCCCTGCCGCTGTCCACCTGGGCGGACGCCACGCCGGTCAGCGCCCCCATGGTGAGCGCGGAGGCAGCGAGCAGGGTGCCCGCCATTCGGATTCTGCGGCTCATCGCATTCCCTTCAGGTGATCGCGGAGTCCCACGCCGTAGTTGGTCGGCGTGCCGTTGTAATCGCTGATCAGGGACGGGCCCGAGGAACAGTCCCAGGTGTTCCAGGTCCACCCCAGGTACGAGGCGCCCTTGGCGTCCAGCCAGGCCATGACCCGGTCGACATAGCCGTGGGAGCAGGTGTTCTCGCCGATCTCGCCCGCCACGAACGGGACCTGGGCGATGACCGGGGCCAGCTGTTCGTCGAAACAGCTCTCGTTGGCACAGGTGTTGAAGTTGTAGGTGTGCCAGGCGGCGGCGAGATTGCCCGCCGGGTCGTTCGGCTTGTACGTCAGCCACTGGCGCAGATCGTTGGAGTAGGCGACCCCGGGGATCAGCACCAGGTTCCTGGCGCCGGCGGCCCGTACGGCGTTCAGCAGGGTCTGCATCCCGGCGACCTGGAAGTCGATCCCGGGGCAGCTCCCGCCGTCGCGCCAGCACTTCCACGCCGCCGTGAGGTCGGAGGTGGCGCGGTCCGGGAACGGCTCGTTGAACAGGTCGAAGACTACGGCCTGGTCGCCCTTGAAGGTCTGGGCGACCGAGGTCCAGAAGGCCGGGGTGTACCGCGCGTCCGGCATCGGCTTCTGGCAGGTGGCGTACTCGGTGCCGGCGCAGTGGCTGTCCCCGCCGGTGTATCTGCCGTGGGACCAGTGGAGTTCGACGATGGGCGTGATGCCACGGGCCTCCAGCCGGGCGACGAGTGCCTTGACGGCCGCGATGTAGTTGGCCCCTCCGTAGGCCGCGTTGATGTGGGAAAGGCCCAGCCAGCACTCCTCGTTGAGCGGGATCCGGACCGCGTTGACCTTCCAGTCGGCGATGGCCTTGACGGCCGCGTCGTCCACGGGGCCGTCGAAGATCCCGCGCCCCTGGACGCACATGAACTCACCGCCGGAGCGGTTGACGCCGAGCAGCCGCCGGGTGGCTCCGTTCTCGTCGACGAGCTTGTTGCCGGAGGCGCGGAGCTTGGGCGGTGCGGCGTTCGGGCGGAACGGCTTCGGCGACTTGGCCGATGCGTCGGCCGCTGGGGCGGACACGGCCGGGCCGCTCGCCGCCGAGGCGGTGGCGGTGGCCGTGGGCACCAAGGCGGTACCCACCACGGAGAGGACCGCGGCGGCCACCAAGGCGTAAAGGCGCGGGGGTGCTCGCATGGAGCGACTCCTCGAGGTCCAAGCGCCGTTCGACGCGGCGCAGACTGCTGGAACCGCTCCCACTGGTTGAAGTGAAGGTAGCGCTCGACGGGCGCATGTCAACAGCTCCGTTCACGAATCATCGGTCGAAAGCGTTCGACGACCGGGTGTTGTTCAAAGACTTGACACTCCTTCGGGCTGACACGAACCTTGGGAGCGCTCCCACTGGTTCGCACACATGGTTCGCACACTCCCCACCACCCGCACGAACCGCGAGGAGGTCCCCCGATGCGCCTACAGCGTGGCTCGCCCTTATCCGGTCCACGACGATCAGGTCCACGACGGTCAGGGGCACGACGACGAATGAGACGGCTGGTGACCGCATTCGCCGCCGCCCTCTCGCTCCCCGTGGCCATGACCGCGGCGGGCGGCGCCGCCCCCGCGCACGCCGCGGCGGTCCAGTGCGGGGTCGACTACAAGACCAATGACTGGGGCTCCGGCTTCACCGCCGATCTCACCATCACCAACCCCGGTACCGACGCCATCGACGGCTGGACCCTCACCTACGACTACGCGGGCGACCAGAAGCTCGGCAACGGCTGGAACGGCGGCTGGTCGCAGTCCGGCAAGACCGTCACCGTCACCAACGCCGGGCACAACGCCAAGATCGCGGCCGGGGGCAATGTCACCACCGGCGCCCAGTTCACCTACAGCGGCACCAACGCCGCCCCCACCTCCTTCGCCGTCAACGGCGTGGCCTGCCGGGGCGCCCATCAGCCGCCCATCGCGGTGCTGAGCAGCCCGTCACCCGGCGCCGTCTTCAGCTCCGGTGGCACCGTCCCGATGACGGCCACGGCCGCGGCGGCCGACGGGGCGACGATCAGCAAGGTGGAGTTCTACAGCGACACCAAGCTCCTCGGCACCGACACCACCTCCCCGTACGCCTTCGACTACCAGGACGTCCCGGCCGGCGACTACTCGCTCTACGCCAAGGCGTACGACAGCCAGGGCGCCGCCGCCGAGTCCACCCCCGTCGGCATCCATGTGGCGGCCGGGCCCGCGCTGGTGGCCAGCCCTGGGCAGCTCGGCGTGCAGCAGGGCAAGACCGGGACGTTCGGCGTCAAGCTGTCCACCAAGCCGTCCGCGAACGTCACCGTCTCCGTCGCCCGCACCTCGGGCAACACCGGTCTGACGGTCTCCTCGGGCGCCACCCTCACCTTCACCCCCGCCAACTGGGACACCGCCCAGCAGGTGACCGTCGCCGCCGCGAACTCCGGCACCGGCGCCGCGACCTTCACCGCGACCGCCGCCGGGCACACCAAGGCCGAGGTCACCGTCACCCAGCTGGCCGCCGCGAAGGTCTACGACGCCCGCTTCCTGGACCTCTACAACAAGATCACCGCGCCCTCGGCGGGCTACTTCTCGCCCGAGGGCGTTCCGTACCACTCGGTGGAGACCCTGATCGTCGAGGCCCCCGACCACGGCCATGAGACGACCTCCGAGGCGTACAGCTACCTGATCTGGCTCCAGGCGATGTACGGCAAGGTCACCGGCGACTGGTCCAAGTTCAACAGCGCGTGGGACCTCATGGAGAAGTACATGATCCCCACCCACGCCGACCAGCCCACCAATAGCTTCTACAACGCCTCCAAGCCGGCCACCTACGCGCCCGAGTGGGACCAGCCCTCCCAGTACCCCTCGCAGCTCAACGGCAATGTCCCGGTCGGCAACGACCCCATCGCCGCCGAGCTGAAGAGCGCGTACGGCACCGATGACATCTACGGCATGCACTGGATCCAGGACGTCGACAACGTCTACGGCTACGGCAACGCGCCCGGCAAGTGCGAGGCGGGCCCGAGCGACACCGGCCCCAGCTATGTCAACACCTTCCAGCGCGGCCCGCAGGAGTCGGTCTGGGAGACCGTGACCCAGCCCACCTGCGACGGCTTCAAGTACGGCGGGAAGAACGGCTATCTGGACCTGTTCACCGGCGACGCCTCGTACGCCAAGCAGTGGAAGTTCACCAACGCCCCCGACGCCGACGCCCGGGTCGTCCAGGCCGCCTACTGGGCCTCGGAGTGGGCCAAGGCGCAGGGCAAGGGCGGCCAGATCTCCGGCAACATCGCCAAGGCCGCCAAGATGGGCGACTATCTGCGCTACGCGATGTACGACAAGTACTTCAAGAAGATCGGCAACTGTGCCGGTGAGACCACCTGCCCGGCCGGGAGCGGCAAGGACAGCTCCCACTACCTGCTGTCCTGGTACTACGCCTGGGGCGGCGCCACCGACACCTCCGCGGGCTGGTCCTGGCGCATCGGCTCCAGCTACGCCCACGGCGGCTACCAGAACCCCATGGCGGCGTGGGCCCTCAGCTCGTACGCCGACCTCAAGCCCAAGTCCGCGACGGGCGCGAGCGACTGGTCCACCAGCCTCAAGCGCCAGCTGGAGTTCTACCGCTGGCTGCAGTCCAGTGAGGGCGCCATCGCGGGCGGCGCCACCAACAGCTGGCAGGGCCGCTACGCCACGCCGCCGGCGGGCAAGTCCACCTTCTACGGCATGTACTACGACGAGGCGCCGGTCTACCACGACCCGCCGTCCAACCAGTGGTTCGGCTTCCAGGCGTGGTCCATGGAGCGCGTCGCGGAGTACTACAACCGCACCGGTGATGCCTCCGCGAAGACGGTCCTGGACAAGTGGGTGAAGTGGGCGCTGTCCAAGACCACCGTCAACGCCAATGGCACGTACCAGATCCCGTCCACCCTCCAGTGGTCCGGCCAGCCCGACACCTGGAACGCCTCCAGCCCCGGCGCCAACGCGAACCTGCACGTCACCGTCGCCGACTACACCAACGACGTCGGCGTGGCGGCCGCGTACGCCAAGACCCTGTCCTACTACGCCGCCAAGTCCGGCGACACCAAGGCCAGGGACACCGCGAAGGCGCTGCTGGACGGCATGTGGGACAACTACCAGGACGCCCTCGGCATCGCGGTCCCCGAGACCCGCGCCGACTACAACCGCTTCGACGACCCGGTCTACGTCCCCAGCGGCTGGACCGGGACCATGCCGAACGGTGACAAGATCGACTCCAGCTCCACCTTCATGTCGATCCGCTCCTTCTACAGATCCGACCCGGCCTGGTCGAAGGTCGAGGCGTATCTGAAGGGCGGCGCGGTGCCCAGCTTCACGTACCACCGGTTCTGGGCCCAGGCGGACATCGCGCTGGCGATGGGGTCGTACGCGGATCTCTTCGAATAGCGGCACACGCACGAACAGCGGCACACGCACGAACAGCGGCACACACATCCCGGGACGCGCCACCCGGGACGCGGGGCGGGGCTCCACCAGGAGCCCCGCTCTCGCTGCTCTCAGACGGGCACCGGGTCGTTCCGTTCGGCCAGTGCCCGCTCCAGCCGCTGGATGTGACGGTGCTGGAGCCTCGCCGAGCGCTGCAGCGTCATGACCACCCGCAGAAACTGGTCCATATCGGCCGCGCGGGTGAGGATGTCGTCGGGCACCCGATCATCGGCCAGGCACTCCCGCTCGTCCTGGGCGAGCACGGCCTGTGCCCAGGCCAGGGTGACCGGCTTGAACATCGTGGGGTGGCCCGCCACGATCCTGGCGCGGACCGCCAGGTCGTTCTCGGCCGCCTCCACATGGAGTCCGTCGTCCTTGTTGCGCGCCCCGAACAGCGCCTCGTGGAGGTGATGGGCCGTGAAGCCGCGTTCGGCGCAGGCGATCCAGAAGTCCCAGTCCTCCCCCGTACGCATGTCCTCGGCGTAGCCGCCCACCGTCTGCCACACCTCGCGGCGGTAGAGCGAGCAGTAGAACATGATCAGCCGCCGCAGCAGCAGGTCCTTGTCGTACGCCGGGAGCTCCAGCGCCTGCGCGGGCAGGCCGTCGTCGGTGAAGACGGAGACATCGGTGGAGACGATCGCGATCTCCGGCCTCCGGTCCAGCACCGCCACCGTTTGCTCCAGCATGGTGGGGGCGATCACGTCGTCGGCGTCCAGCGGCAGGACGTAGCGGCCGGTGGTGGCCGCGATGCCCGCGTTACGGGCGGCCGAGACACCCGCGTTGGCCTGGCGCAGCAGCCGGATGCGCCGATCGGGGTGGCCGGCGATCAGCGACCGGGCGACCGCCGCGGTGTCGTCGGTGCTGCCGTCGTCGACCACGACGAGCTCCCAGTCCGGGTAGGTCTGGGCCAGCACGCTGTGCACCGCCTGCGGCAGGTAGTGGCCGTAGTCGTGACAGGGGATGACCACCGAGACCAGGGCAGGCGAGCCGCACCCCTCGGACGGCGACGCCGACGACGCCGCGGCCCCCGGGAGGCATCCAGCCTCCAGGGGGCCGCGTTCCGGGCCGGAGGGAGCCGAGGTCATCGGAGCCCGTCGCCGTAGCGGCTTTGCCCGGACCCGCCGGGCTGGGCCGCCTTGGACCTTGGTTGGCCGGAGACGGCGATGTTGGCGCAGTGCGAGCGCGGCCCGGAGCCGCCGGGCGGAGCGACGATGGTCACGTTGGCCGAGGTGCCGATGGTGGTGTCGCAGTGGTTCCGCTGCACCACGCCGTGCGGGTCGCCGAAGATCCGCGCGAAGTTGAGGCAGTCCGACCCCGCCCCCGGACCCGAGACGCCCACCCCGCTCTTGGAATCGCAGTCGTTGACCTGCTGGGTGGGGTTGTCCCCAGAGAGCGCGTCGGCGTCGGCCCCGCCGAAGACCACTGCCCCGGCCGCCGCCGTCACCAGCGCGGCCGTCTTGCCGATGTTCATGTGATTCTCCTCCTCTCCGCAGAGACCTGCGGACGCCTGGCTAACGACGCTCGACACCACGGGCTTCGCACTCGGCGGCGGCTTCACCTGCCTGGCTCACCGGGCCACCACCCGGGTGGGCCGGGTGCACCACTTCCACCCCGGGCAGCGCCCAGCACGCGACGCCCATGTCCTGGGCCAGTGCGGCCAGCCCCTCGGTCTCGATGAGCCGCCGGTAGGGGACGGCCGGGAACACCAGCCCGTCGCGGTGCAGATCGGCGTGGACCAGCAGGGCCGTACCGCCGACCGCGTCGACGCGGACCCGCTCGTGCCCGCGCAGCTCGTCGAGATAGCTGCGGCCGAATCCCTTGGGCGGCTGCAGAATCCCGTCCCGGAGCCATCGGTCCCAGTCCAAAGCGCCGGCGTCCGGGTGCAGGACGAAGGTGTTGAGGTCGAAGCTGGGCCCGCCGGGCTCGGTGACGCAGTGCGCGGCGACGATCTCCTCACGCGCGCCGAGCAGCCGCTGGACGAGGTCGGCCGGATGGTCCGTCACATCGACGTCGAGCCACAGGACCCACCGCTCGTCCGCGAGCGCGCGCGACAGGAGGTGGTTACGGGCCATGGCCAGCGCCGACCGCCGCTGCCGCTGGACGCTCCGCTCCCAGCGCGGCCCGGTGAGCCGCAGGCCGAAGTGGCGTCGTACGAGGGTGACCCGCCGGAAGTCCGCCTCCAGCGCGGGCAGGGCGTCCTGGAGGGCCTGCCAGGTGCCGTCACGGCTGTCGCCCTCCAGCAGGCCGACGGAGAGCGCGTCGCGCGGGTGGTCGAGGGCGTGCAGGTTGTCCAGGTAGCGGGGGAGGAAGGCGGCGGCGTCCTTCACGGGGGTGAGGACGAGCAGCGGCGGGTGCTCGTCCGCGTCCGCGCGTACGTGCACGGGGGCGGGCCGTCTGGCGTGCGGGACGCGCGCCGACGGGTCGGGGGTGTTCTCCGCGGTGGCTTCCGTGGTGTCTTCCGTGGTGTCTTCCCTCTCCGGGACATCCGCCTCCGGGACATCCGCCTCCGGGACATCCGCCGGGTCGAGGGGCAGCCGCGCCGCCATCGCGTGCACCTGGTCCACGTAGGCGCTGCCCGTGGACCACACCTGGGTCGCGGCGTCGAAGAGGCTCGTGAAGTGCGGCTCGTCGAAGGTGTTGGCCCCGTGGAACACGTAGGTGTAGAGCTCGGGCGCGTCCAGGGACACCGTCCGTCCGCCGCGCACCACGGCCTCCGCGACCGGGGAGTCCTCGCCACGCCGCAGCTGGGGATAGCGGGGAAGTGCCTCCTTCGCGCAGAGCATGGAGCCCTCCCACACCCGTACCCCGGAGATCGCCAACGTGCGGCGCGCGGGCCACCACAGCCGCTCCCGGGCCAGGAAACACGCCGTGGCGTCCAGCGCGAGGACCGCCGCCAACTGCACTTCGATCCGCTCCGGGTCGTACAGGTCGTCGTCGTCCCACTGGCACACGTAGGACCCGGTGGCCAGGTCCGCGGCGAGGTTGCGCAGCTCGCCCAGCGTCCGCCCCTCCGGTGGCAGCCGGTGCAGCCGGATCCGCTCGTCGGCGAGGTCTCGCACGTGGTCCCCGATGGCGCCGTCCGCGCCGTCGTCGACCACGACCAGCTCCGCGCGGGTGTAGGTCTGGGCGAGGAAGCACCGGATGGCCCGCTCGGCCAGCGGCAGCCGGTCCTTGGTCACCATCAGACAGGACACCGTGGGCGCGGGCGAACCCGCGGCCCAGCGCCTGCGCTGGGCGTCGAGGTCGACCAGGCCGTGGGCGCAGGGCTGCAGATCCTGGCTCGTCCAGAAGCTGACCTGGCGCCTGGTGGAGGTCTCCGGTGCCCCGGAGTCCTCCCGGTCCCAGCTGCCCGACCAGTGGTGCACGGCATGCGCCCGGTCCAGGTCCACCTGTCGCGGCCCGAACAGCTCCGCCGCGGCCGGGCTCAGCTCGGGGTACAGGGTGCCGGCCCCCAGCAGCGTGGGGGAGCAGCCCTCGGGGGCGCTGTCGACCGCGCGCGTGAGGAAGAACGGGCCCGTCGCGCCCAGCGGGTCGGGCAGGGTGTGGGCGCCCACCAACTGCCGGTGCACATGAGACCAGAACGGATGGCCGGGCCGCGACGCCATGAACGCGTTGCAGACGATGCGCCGCATACCGTTCCGGCGGCTCCACGGCAGCCGGGCGTGCTCCTCCGGTTCGAGACCGAGGACGAGCTCCTTCCCGGCGAGGAGTCCGGTCACCGGGCGCAGACACTCGAAGTCCATGTCGACGTACAGCCCGCCGAAGTGGTCGAGCAGGAAGTAGCGGATCGCGTCGGCCCGTTTGATCGGCTCGGGATAGCCGTCGTAGACGGGCAGGAACCACGCGTAGTGCTCCTCGAGGAACGCGCGGTTGTCCTCGTCCGTCCACAGCCGGTACTCCCAGTCGGGGTGGTGTCGACGCCAGGACTCCGACCAGGTCCGCCATTCGCGCGGTACGTCCGTGTTCTTCCAAGTCTGGTGGATCAGGGGTGCGATTCCCCGCGTCTCGGGCATCTGCGCAGTATGTTCGCGGGGCGTGTCCACCGGCGGGCGGCGCGAGGGGGGAACATCACCCGCCCGGCCCAGCGCACGCGTCGGACCGGGCGGGAAAGGTGCTGCTGGCGGCGGTCGGCCGAGTCAGGACAACGGCACCGAGAACAGCACCCGTTCGGTACCGACCCGGTCCTGTCCTGCATACCAGTCCGCCCCGCCAGGGAGAACGCGCGTCACGCCCGCACGCGTGACACCCCGGCGTACACGGCGGCCACGTTGTCCGTCGGCTTCGGCCGGTGCTCCGCGCAGGGGCCCGCCGCGAAGGCGCGCAGCGGATTCTCGGTGGTGCGGCGGACGAAGGCGGCGGTCCGCGCGTCCATGCCGTGGTCGCCTCCGTTCTCGCGGGTCCCCGCCATCAGGGCCTCCACCCAGCGCATCGTCCCCGAGGCGAAGACCCCCGCCCCGCTCGCCACGGTGTAGTACGCGGAGTCCGCGTGGCTGTGCCGCCCCCGGCAGACCAGGGGGGAGTGGGCGATGATCCGCGGCGGCGCCGGGGTGGGATCGCCCGGGATGACCCGGTCGTACTCCACACCCACCAGTGGGTCGCGATGGTTCACCAGGTACGGGTCATCCCGGTAGGCGGTCTTGTAGCAGACCACGGTGCGCGCGGGGGCACCGCCGGGGCCGGGCTCCAGCCGGATCCGGCGGAAGCAGGTGTTGGCGCCGAGGAAGGCCAGATTGGTGCCGTCGTCCCGGGCCCGGGTCACGTACTGCCGCTGCTGCGGGGTCCAGTACTCGTCGTGACCGAGTCGCGGCCACCCCGGCGGCCCCGGCACCGGCTGCCGCGGCGGCCCCGAGGAAGCCCCGGCGGCCCAGCCCGCCGGCTATGCGGCCCTGTTCTCCGTCCACCGGATCATCGTGGGCCGCGCCGCGGACGCGGGCGAGCCGGTGCGGTCCGACGGAGTGTCCGGCCGCGCGGTCCGCGCTTCCGACGTGCGGCGGGAGGGCGCGGGGCGCAGCCTGGGACATATGACCGAATCCCAGGCGCCGCGCATCCACCGGCCGCCGATCGTGGTGCACGGCGTCCAGCAGAACGATCCCCCGTACCGTCTGGTCGAGATCGCCGGTGAGCTGGCGGGCAAGGCGCACTCGGTCCTGGACGTCATCGAGATCGCCCGGGAGGTCGGCCTGGACGGCGTCGATCTGGACGATCCGGATGTGGTCCGGTGGGTGGGCGGCGACAAGTTCACCTGGACGTCGTTCTGGCCCCCGCACCAGCCGCGCCACGAACACCGGGGCTAGATTCACTGTCAACCCGGCGTTGACGTCCAAGGGGTGTCAACCTATGGTTGACACATGACGAAACCAGTCGGACTCACCCATTCCGTGCGCCTCGACGATCTGATCGAGGCCATCAAGAAGGTCCACCCCGACGCCCTCGACCAGCTCACCGACGCGGTGATCGCCGCCGAGCACCTCGGCGAGGTGGCCGACCATCTCATCGGCCACTTCGTGGACCAGGCCCGCCGCTCCGGCGCCTCCTGGACCGACATCGGCAAGAGCATGGGGGTGACGCGGCAGGCGGCCCAGAAGCGCTTCGTCCCCAAGGCGTCCGGCGAGCCGTCGGACCTCGACCCCAGCCAGGGCTTCGGCCGCTTCACCCCGCGGGCGCGGAACGCGGTGGTGGCGGCGACGAACGAGGCCCGCGCGGCCTCCAACGACGAGGTCCGCCCCGAGCACCTGGCCCTGGGGCTGCTCCATGAGCCGGAGGGCCTCGCCGCGAAGGCGATCCTCGCCCAGGGCGTCCTGCTCGACACCGTCCGCCAGGCGGCCGCCGAGGCCCTGCCTCCGGCCGCCGAGGAGGTGCCCGAGCTCATCCCGTACGACGCGGGCGCCCGTAAGGTCCTTGAGCTCACCTTCCGCGAGGCCCTGCGGCTGGGCCACAACTACGTGGGCACCGAGCACATCCTCCTCGCCCTCCTGGAACATGAGGGCGGCGCGGGCCTGTTGACCGGCCTCGGCATCGACAAGGCCGCCTCCGCGGAGTCCATCGCCCAGGCGCTGACCCGCGTCGCCGAGGCCGTCAGTAACGAGGGGAAGGGATAGCCGAGGGCCGGAACAGCCATGAGGTGCCGGTCAGGCCGAGGACCCGCCTGACCATCTGGCTCGGGGAGCGGACGATGACCGTCTTGCCGTGTGCGAGCGCCTCCCGGCGGAACCTCAGCAGCGCGTTGAGCGCCGCGCAGTCCCAGAACCTCACCGCGCTCAGGTCCACGTCAACGCCCTCGGCGGAATCGCGGAGGGCGTTGCCCAGGACGGCGGACATGACGGGGGCGGTCTCGTAGTCCACCTCTCCGTTGACCACGACGACCTTCCGGGGTCCCTCCGGGTAGCTGTCGGTGAGGAGGATGGATGAGGGGCTCGGTGGCGTCGAGCCGACCGGTATTCCCGGTGCCGTGCCGATCGCGGGCCTGTACGGCGAGCGATGTCCAGGCTCGGGCACGGAGATGTCTCGTGCGTGCACCTGTCTGTCTCCCCTCAAGGTCGCCTCGCTGACGTCACACGGCTTGCTATACAAGAAGTAAGATTCATGTTTCCAGATGCGCTATTGCTTCGGCAATATCATGAGGCCATGGGAGGAGTGCCTGAATCGCACACTGGATGGACGTTCTTGACCAACCACGCCCGCGTGCTGGCCGCGATCGCCGATGATCCGAACGTACGGATTCGCGACATCGCCGCGCACTGCAGGCTGACCGAGCGTGCCGTCCAAAAGATCATTGGCGATCTGGAGCAGGACGGATATCTGTCCCACACCCGTGAGGGGCGTACGAACACGTACCGCATCGAGCCGGGGAAGGTCCTGCGCCACCCGGCCGAGGCCGGGCTCCCCGTGGCCTCGCTCCTCTCGCTGCTCCTCGAGGACGAGGCGCGGCGCAAACACCCCGACGGCCCCCTCGACGACGGGGGGCCGGCGGCGGATGAGGGCCCTGCCCAACCGACCTCCGACTCGCACACGCCTCGACTACTCTGAGGCCGATCCCTGACGTCAGAGCCAGGAGGAGTCACGGTGCGCATCGGCGAACTCGCCGCCAAGACCGGCGTCAGCGTGCGAGCGCTGCGCTACTACGAGGAGCAGCGCCTGCTCACCTCGGAACGAAGCCCCAGCGGCCAGCGCCACTACGCGGACACCGCGGTCGACCGCGTCCTGTGGATCCAGTGCCTCTACGCCGCGGGCCTGTCGAGCAAGACCCTCCGTGAATTCCTCCCCTGCACGTACACCGGCGTCGCCACCCCCGCCACCATCGACCGCCTGACCGCCGAACGCGACCGCATCAACGCCCAGATGGCCGACCTGGCCACCACCCGCGACCGCCTCGATGCCGTCATCGCGGCGGCCAGTGGCACTGCCGCAGGCGAAGTGAGCTGCATCGCGCAGAGCGCTTGACCCAGGAGTGGCGAAAGCAGGGACTGGCCGAGCGGCTGCCCCGCACGTTGATGGCAGGGCGGGACGAGGTCCTTGTGGTGCTGCTCGTGGACATCGAACATCCTCGGGTGCAGGCCCTGTACGAGTCCTGGGGCTTCCGCGAGGTGGGGGAGCGCCAACCCTTCCCGGACTCCCCGGTCTGCGCCGTCATGCTCGCGGAGCTGCCGTTGGGCTAGGGCCGTCAGGCGTGGGACCCTCGTCCTCCAATGCCGTTCGTGCCGCTTTGGCTAAGGCAACCAGCCTGCCGCGTCAACCGGTCGGCGTGACCGAGGACCACACGCCGAACCACTGCTCGGCGCCGTACTCCTCGAACCGCTCCACCTCGGTGAACCCCAGCTTCGCCGCGAGGCGCATCGAGCGGTCGTTGGCGGTCTGGGTGCAGAGCACCACCGGCTCGCCGGGAAGCGCGTCGGCGAACCAGCCGAGCGCCGCCGCGCACGCCTCGACGGCGTACCCGCGTCCCCACGCCTCCGGCAGGAACAGGTAGCCGAGCTCGGCCTCCCCGGCATCCACACGGACGTGACCCGGACGCTCCGCGTCGCGCCGGTCGAGCGTGATCGTGCCGATCATCGCTCCGCCGAGATCGATCACGAAAAGACCAGGGCGCCGCCCGGGCACCTCAGGCACCGCGCGTTCGAGCTCAGCACGCGATCGAGGGCCACCGAGGTAGGTACGCACCTCCGGCGATGCGAACAGCTCGGACGGCCGGGCTCTTCTCAAGATCCCGGGTGGCCACCGGCGTGGCCCGACGAAACGGCGCTCAGGCCGCAGCGCGGTTCTGCCAGCGATCAAAGATGAAGTCCGCGCCATCCGTCGTGGCATAGGCGACCTCGTAAGAGACCTTGCCGTTGCTCTCAACCTTGATGCAGAAGTAGTTCGCCTTCTGGTACATGCGCCGCGGCATGTTCTGGTTCGCGCCGAACCTCGAGAGCTGCTTACGGAAGACACCCTCGTCGACGAGCCAGTTCGTCATCTCCTTGACGGGCACGTTCAGCATGTCCGCGATGGCCGTCATGCCGATGAGACCATCCGAGTTCATGAAGCGTTCCCACTTGCTGGCCTTCGGAGCCAACACCTTGTTCTCCGCGACCAGAGCCTTGCTCTCGCGGACCTTGTCCAGGAGGGCGACGAGCGCCTCCTCGTAATCCTGGGGTAGCGATGGGGCGGACGCGGCTGCGATCTCTGCCTTCCGAGTCTGGACCGCGAAGTACGTCTGCGCTGCGGCCACCTCAGGCTTTCGAGGATCTTCGCCGTTCATGGCGACCATGTAGGCGCCATACCGTGTGAGCTTGTAGTTCGAGCGGACGATGTTCGGCGCATTGTTCCTGGCACGACGCGTTCGCGGCGCTGCGAAACGTGCAACTCGGCCGACTGGCCGTTATGGACGATGGCCGTCCGAGCGCGGTTGATGGAATCCTCGAAGCGTTCCCAACGTTGATACCCGAGCAGCGGCATGAGGTCACGTGCAGACCACCACTCGCCGTCTTCGTCCTCCCGGCGAATTCGATCGAACGGACTACGACCCCCGGGGTGCTCACGGCGGGCGGGCACGTTACTGTTGGGGTGTGCCATGGAGCCATTACCTCTTGGTCTTCGCCCTCGGCGGGCCCCTAGCCCGTGCGAGGGCGCACTTCATTTGGGCGACCCGTCGTACACCTGACGGACCGTTGATAAAAACCATACTCCGCGTTTCCGACAGCTTCGGGCCAACGCCCTGACGCCGTGACCTTGACGGATAACGCCGGACACCATGGGACACCACAGGACACCACGGGACACCACGACGTGTGACGCAATCCGCCCCAACGCGGGAAATGGTAGTGGCGTAGATCACATCAAGGTTCGCCAACTCCTTTGCAATAGCTGCCAATCACGGCCTGTCAGAGACGCCGCCGATCGGGAGCGAGCGGTGCCGGGCCGGTCCAGTCTCGCTGACCTGACCTGACCTGACCCGGCCCGGTTGGCCGGGGCTACCGGTCCTCTTGCAGCTTGAGCATCTCGAAGAAGATCGAGGTCGCCCCCCGACTGACGAGATCATCGAAGGTGCCCGTCTCCGCGATGCGCCCTTGGTCGAGGACGATGATGCGGTCGGCGAGCCGGGTGTTGGCCAGCCGATGGGTGACGAACACGGTCGCCCGTCCCTCGGCGAGTGCCCTGAGCCGCGTGTAAATCCGGTGCTCGGCACGGGCGTCGAGCGCGGCGGTCGGCTCGTCCATCACGAGGACGGGAGCGTCGCGATGGAAGGCGCGAGCGACCGCGACGCGCTGCCACTGCCCGCCCGAAAGGTCATGTCCGCCCCACCAGGAACGAGCCAGCGAGGTATCCAGTCCGTGGGGCAGCGCGGCGATGACACTGTCAGCGCCGGCCGCCTCAGCGGCGGCGTGCACGGCGGTGTCGCCCTCCGGGCGGGGCTGGCCGAGGGTGATGTTCTCGCGCGCCGCCAGTGGCCAGCGGGTGTAGTCCTGCGGCACAAGCGCCACCTTGGCGAGCACCCCGGCCGGGTCGGCGTCCGCCAGGTCCACCCCGTCCCACCGTACCGAGCCTGCCGTGGGGAGAAACAGACCGGTCAGGATGCGGGCGAGGGTGCTCTTGCCGGCACCGTTCTCGCCGACCAGGGCGATGACCTCACCGCGCTTGAGGTCCAGGGTGATGCCCTCGAGCACGGGGGTGTCGGCGCCGGGGTAGGTGAAGGAGACGTCCGTGGCGGTGATCACCTGCGGCCCGTCCTCGGCGACCGGGGCCACGCCACGGCGGGTCGTCCACGGCTTGGCCACGGCGAGGAACCGGGCCCAGTCGTCCAGGGACAGCGAGGTGCGGAACAGCTGGGCCCCGGCCCGCACCGTCGTCGCAAGAGCCGCCCCAGAGGTCCGTACCGCCAAGGCTGCGGTCCCCGCGGCCGCAAGCTCCATCCGGCCACTCGCCACCAGGAGCACGAGCACACCCCCAGTCGCAGCAGTGCCAACCGCGGTGAGCGCGTCACCGATCCCCTGCATCACCAGAGCCTGCCGGGTGGCCTTGAGCTGCTCGGCCTCCAGGCGGCCGGAGACAATGCGGTACTGCCGGATGAGGAACCCGGCCATGGTGCCCGCGCGGACCTCGTCGGCGGTGTTCCGCTCAGTGGTGTACGACTGGAACACGTTGCGGAGCCGGGAGTCGGCGAGGTTGCGGTGGTGGGCCGCGTGCTCGATCCGAGCGCCGCGTACGGCGCCCCACGCGCAGGGGACGACGGAGAGGACCAGCAAGGGGAGCATCACCGGGTGCAGAACGGTGACGACCGTCGCCGCAGCGGCCATCTGCGCCGCCGCAGACGTGAGGAGCTGGGCGTCGAGGATGAGGCCACCGGTCTTCTCGACGCCGTCGGAGGCGGCGGCGTGGGCGTCCTCGAAGTCGGGGTCCTCGTACGCCACCAGTTCAGCGGCGGTCGCCGCCGCGATGACCTCAAGGTCAGCCTCCCGCACGGCCTTCGGCGCGAGCCGGGCGGCGGACGCGCGGGCGGTGGCGTCCAGCAGGTAACGGCCGGAGGTAGCGACGGCAACGACCACCATGGCGGTCAGGTTCTCGCGTAGGCCAGCGGCGATGTCGCCTCCGGTGAAGACGGCGGCCAGCACGCGGGTGGTGGCCGCGAGCGCGGTCGCGGTGAGGACGGCGGCGCCGATCTGGCAGGCCAGCAGGGCCAGAGCGGCGTGGCGGTCGGTGCGCCATCCGAGCCGGACCGCCTGAGCGAGGGTGGATGGCAGGCGGCGGGCTATCGCCCGCGCGGACAAATTGACGCTCGCCTCGAAGTGCCGGTCGGAGGCCAGACGCATGACCGGCGGCTGGCCCGCCGTGGCGGCAGGCGAGGAGGGTGCAGAAGGACTCACGCGCCCCATGAAGAGGCCGAACCATACGGCCGGGCAACGGGATTGTCCCGCGCACGCCGCATCGGTGCTGGTTGCTCCGCCCGCCCGTCAGCAGCGCTTCCCGATTTTCACCTGTTCGAGTGAAGCTGTGGTCCGGGGCCGGGGAGGCTGGGGCCCGCCCCGGACCACGGCAGTCGGGGCTGCTACGGCACGGACAGGACGGGCAGCCACGGCCGGTCGACGGCGTCGCCGATGTCCCGACCGACCGCCCCTTCGGGCACCTCGGCCCAGGCGTGCGCGGCGTCGGGCAGGAACCGGGCGCCGAGGACCCATCGGGAGCGGCGGCCGGTGAGGGCGGTGGCGATGACGGTAGCGAGGCTGATCTCCATGCAGGCGATCCGGCCTGGCCACCAGGAAGGGATGACCGCCAGCACCGCGGCGTAGAGGGCCTCGAGGCGGTTAAGGCGCGCGTATGGCAGGCCGCGCAGCAGACGGACGGCGGCGATCTGCCAGCGCAGCGGCCACCGGCTCATCGCCAGGGACAGGGCGAGCGCGACGGCGGCCACCAGGCGGTCGCGCCTCGGGGCGGTGGGCCGGGCGGTCGGGACCATGACCGTCATCGGCGCCACCGCCCCCGCTGGTGCGGTCGGCATGTGTCGATGAGGACGCCGACGGCCATCAGTTCGCCGATGAACGCGGCGATCTGCTCATCGACGGCCCGCGGGTCCTGGCCGGTCGGGACGGCGATCTCGTCGGTGAGCCCGGCGATGCCGCCGCGGATGGTGAGGGCGCGCCAGATCTTCGAAGCGTCCGGATCGAGCATCAGCCACGCTCCGCGCCGGACGTCGAGCACCGCCGTGCCGTACGGGCCCGTGGCGTGATGGACGTGCGGGGCAGGGGTCAGCATGCCGCCACCTCCTCCCTGGTCGTCTGACCGGTGAGCCACCAGCACGTCACGATCAGCTGGTGCAGGTCGGCAATCACCGTGGCGCTCTGCCCTCGGGCCGCCTGAGCCAGCGAGGTACTGACGGCCGCAGGGTCGATCAGCCCGCCATCCGCGAGCGGACTGGAGGCGATCAGCTCGTCGAGCTGGGCCCGGTGCCGGGCGAGTCCGGCGATGCGCTGGGCGGTGAACGAGCCCTTCGAGCGGCGGGAGGTGAGCCAGTCGGGGAGCTGCGGCAGAGCGGCCCGCAGCAGTGGTTTGTACGCGACCAGGCCGCGCCTGGCCAGGGCCGGGACGGCGAAAGAGGCGCGGACGACGGTGTTGTCCAGGTACGGGAATACCGGCGTCACGCCGAGGGCGCGGCCGTAGGGGGCCCAGCCGCGGGCGGAGGCGCCCACGGCCCGCAGGGCGGCCCACTGGTCGAACTCGTCAGCGAGTTCCGGCTGCCGGTCGCGGGAGGACTGGCGGATCCCGTTCCATCTGTTCGCCTCCCCTGTGACGGGCCCGGGGGCCGGCCGCCGAAGCGGCCGGCCCCCGGGGTGCTCGGTGGTGTCCTGGACGGTCAGGGGCTCTCGAAGTAGTTGCTCTTGTCCGAGTCGTTGGCGGTCTGCCTGCCCAGGGTGAGGGTGGCCACCGGGTGGGTGTTGACCTGCGGTGCGAACCGGCTGGTGCGCGGCGCCGGGATGGGCGTGCTCTCCGCGGCGGGCTGGGTGGTGACGGTGATCTGTGCGGCCATGGACGGCCTCCCTTGTCTCCGTGGATGTGGAGGTGGTGCTGCCTCTATGTCACCGCGAGACAAGGCCCGTTCCCAGAGACGGAGTTGGGCGCTTCCTGGGAGTGGATCTGGGAGGAAGTTGGGACGGGCCTGGGACGTCAGCCCCCAAGGAGTTGGAGCACGGCCCGCCGGTAGACGGTGTAGACCTGCGGCAGCTCGGCCAGGTGGGCGCGCTCGTCGATGCCGTGGAGCCCCTCGTACGGCACGCCGAAGCCGGCCGTGGCCGGGATGCCCTCCCCCGCGAGCAGGTTGCCGATGTTCGACGGCCCCGCGGTCTTCGCCCGCACCATCACCCCGGCCTCGGCGGCGGCGTTCAGCAGGGCGGCGGCGGGCTGCTCGCCCTCGGCGAGGCGGAAGGGCGGCCAAGTGGCGACCGGGGTGATCTCGGTGGGCTTCGGGGCGGGCAACTCTGCATCGAGCTCGGCGACGGCCTTGCGGATGAGCGTCTCGGCGTCGTGGGCGTCGAAGGTCGGGGTGGTGCGGATGTCGACGTTGAGGTCGCACCGGTCGGGGGTGACCGAGAAGCCCTGGCCGCCGTGGAAGGACGTGACCGACAGCTTCGGCGGCAGGGGGAAGACCGAGGCGCCGTCGACGCTGGGCAGGTCGGCGGCATCCAGGAGGCGTACGAGGTGCGCGGCCCGGGAGATGGCGCCGACCACGGCCCGACTCGATCCGGAGTGCCCAGATGGGGCGTGGACCGCGACGCTGGCTCGCCACAGGCCCCGACCACCGACCACGACATCGTCCAGCCCGGGGTAGCCGATCATCACCCCGGCCGGGCGAGCCGCAGCGGGGTCGGTGAGGTAGGCGCGGGCGCCGCCGAACCCGCCGGTGTGCTCATCCACGTCCAGGAGCACGGCGAGCCCGCCGTGCAGATCAGCGGCGTGGGACATCAGGTCGGCGGCGATGTGACAGAACATCGCTGCGGCGAGCTTGGAGTCGGCCGCACCCCGGCCGCGCAGCCAGCCGTCCACGATGTCGCCGGAGTCCGGCGGGAAGGACCAGGCGGTCTCGTCGCCGTAGGGGGCGGTGTCCACGCACGCGTCCAGCGTCCACCAGGCGCCCGGTCGGCCGCCGGGGATCTCCACCAGCAGCCCGACCAACTCGCCCGCAGCGTCGTGCAGGCGGCGGTGCGGCAGGCCATGGGCGGTGAGCCAGTCCTCCAGCACGCCCAGGACCGGCCCGTAGTCGTCGATTCCGGCCCGGCTCGGGCGCCGGATCAGCTCCCGGGCCAGCCCGATCACGGATGCCGCGCGGGCCTCGGCCGCCTGCTGAAGGTTGTCGCTCACGCCTCTCACTCGCCTCTTCTAGTTGTGCCGTACGGCAGCCCGCGGACGGCCTCGATCGTCTCCACCGGCCGCGCGGACGCGCACGCCTCCCGCCCATGGTGGACCAGTCCAACGGCCGCCTCCCGGCTGAGTAAGACGCCGCAGTCAAAGCCCTCGGCCCCATGAAAACTGGGCAGCGGCACCACCGCCGCGGTCTCGGAGGCGACGAAGAACCGTTCCAGCGCCTCGGCCTGCTCCACCATCCCGATGTGCAGCGTCTTAACGCCGTTGCGGCGCGCGGACGGATCGCGCAGCTCCAGTAGCCGCAGCAGGTGGTCAGTGAGAGCCCGGTGCCGCGGCTCCCCGTACAGCACCCGGTAGTGCACCAGGTCCGGATGCTGGGCCACGGCCGTCTCGATCGCTGCCAGATACGCCTTCTCCCGGCTGCGGGAACCGATGACCACCAGGTGCTCGCGCGCTCCGGCGGCGACATCCACCATCGCCTCGACCAGGTCGGTCCAGCGGGTGAGCACCTTGACCACCACCGCGGTGCCGGAGGACTCCAGCACGCTGGTGGCCGCCCCGTCCTGGTGGGCAAACAGCACCTCCGGCCGCTCTCGGTACAACTGACAAAGCCCGGCCCGGTTCCGCTTGCCGGTCCGGCGCCGGCCGGACTCCCACGCGCTCATCAGGCTCGCGTCCGACGCGCCTCCGGTGATCGCGTTCAGGGCGTCGGCTGCCTCCTCCAGCGTCATGTTCCGCGCTGCCCTGGCCCGCTTGAGTGCCGAGTCCGTACTGCCGACCACGGCCACGGACACCGCCCCCTCCCCATCGACCGGCATGTGTCCCCGAGTCTTCCCCACGCGCCGGGCGTTCAGCACTTCACCGCTCTCGCGGCATGGGCCGCAACCCAGCGCGAACGACTGGTTGAAGGGGCCTGACGTGCTACCGCCCCGCCGAACTGGCGGGGGCGGTGTCGTCGGCCGAGACGCTGATCGGGTGGGCGCGCCCATGGCCTTGGTGGTGCCGTCTGCGTCCTCGTATCGAGCGGGAAGGATGGCCTCGCACTCGTACCACCAGCGGCCATCCACGGTGCGGGTGCGGCCGGTGACGATGACGTCGAGCTCCTGGCCGTCCGGGAGTGTGGCCCTGGCCCATGGCCCGGCCTTCGATCGCCAATCCGCCATATCCACGGTTCGAATTCTAGTTCGAATGAACGTAAAGGTGCTTTACGGTTTCCATTCCCGCCGTGGGCTTCGGCGAGGCCCTTGAACTGATCAGCTGATCCGGGGTCGCCGAATCGCTCGGTCTGCCACTCGCCGTCTTGGCGCCACTTCACCTGGTAGGTGACGGCGCCGTCCTTCCTTGGGCGTTCCACGATGCTCGTCATGTCCTGAAGTAGGACTGGCCAGGGGAGTTGTGTTCCCATCGTGTTCCCATAATCTTCGAGACGACGAAGGACCGACCTGTTTTCACAGGTCGGTCCTTGATCGTTCAGGGTGAGTAACGGGACTCGAACCAGATCCTTTGCCCCATTGTGACCTGCGGTGATGCTCAAATTCGGGACATACGGGCGAGATTCGATGCTGCTCGATGACACTGGATGACGGTTATGGAGTCTCGGTGGGGGGCGGTTTGGCCCCGGCCAAACGGGTTGGCCGTCTCGTCGGGCTGGCCCACGGGGTGAGTAGCAAACGGCCTTGCCGCAATACGGGTGAGCCCCCGGCCGGGAAGGCCGGGGGCTCGGAGCCCTCCCCCTCGCGCCTGGGGGGCGATGAGGGGGAGGGCCGATCGGGTGACCCGCGTGAGCGGGTGTGAACGCGCAGCGCTGGCGCCTGGATACCTACCGGGCGGTAGAGGTTGCTGCAAGTTTGCGGCAGACAAATGATCACGGTCACCCCGAGCGTTATCAGGTGCCGACCGATCCGCTTCCCGACTGGGTGCTCCAGCAGCGCCGCCGGGTAGGCGACCGCATTCGGGACCTCCGCGAGGAGCGGGAGCTGTCGCAGGAGCAGCTCGCCGAGCTCGCCGGGCTGTCACGTCACACCATCTACCGGATCGAGTTGGCGCAGTACGGCACGAGCATCGATCATCTGGCGCTGATCGCCCGCGCGCTCCGTGTCGAGATCGCTGCCCTATTCAGTTAGGTGCCGTCAGCATCTGCGACTACCTGCGCGTACGCGTTACCGGCAGTACCCGAGAGGCAAAAATCAGTGATCGGCCAGAGGCCCCGCCCGCGCGTCACGAGAGCGACGCACCAACGGAACGCGGCGGCAGACTAGGACGGCTGCTGCACCCTGCGCCGCGGCGCAGGGTTCCGGACGGTCGCCATTCGGTCGTAATCAAGCAGCTGCCGGAACCGTGCATTGCTGGACTCCGCGATTCCCTCCCCAACCGTCGCAGCCCAGTGCCGGCAGGTGGCGTCCACGAACACCCGAACAGCTCGCTCGCTGGCCTGGCGCCAACTCGCGAAGCCGCCCAGCCACGCCAGGGCATCGTCGGGAGACTGCCCGCACTCCATGAGCCGCACCGCGGTGTACGCCGGATCCACCCAGGCCGGGCCAATCGCGGGCATGGCCCAGTCCACGACGTAGGCATCGCCGCCGCAGTCGCCGATCATGATGTTGTGGGGATTGGTGTCCGTGTGCAGCAGATGGTTGCCCTTGAGGTACTCCAGCTCCCCAGGCTCGCAGAACTTCCGAAGCCTCTCCCCGAACTGTGGAACGGGGAAATCCGGAATCCTCAGGTCATGCATGCGCTTCATGGTGACCGTTAGGGCGTCGAGATCCTTCGAGCCGGGGCCCAGGTCCGCATGCCGACCATTGACGTAGACGAAGGCCAGAGCCAACCATCCGCCCGCGTCGAACCGGTAGCGGATCGTGGGGCTGATGCCGCCCACCGTCGCATTGACGCGTTCCTCGCATCGCAGGGCAGCCATCCCCGGCTCGTCCGCGTGGCGGACGCCCTTGAAGAACAGAGGTCCGTTGTAAGCCGTGGTCAAGACCAGTG
The DNA here is from genome assembly GCF_018035285.1 of Streptomyces sp. MK37H. Taxonomy (NCBI): domain Bacteria; kingdom Bacillati; phylum Actinomycetota; class Actinomycetes; order Kitasatosporales; family Streptomycetaceae; genus Streptomyces; species Streptomyces sp. MK37H. Next base: position 23,130 of record NZ_JAAAYH010000014.1, read on the forward strand.
CGGCGGAACAGTTGAGACCTTCCGCCACCCCCTCTGCCGCGATCACCTTCCCAGTGCGGGCCTCTACGGCAGTGCGCAGCTCGGCCGGAAGGTCGTCCCACTCGACGCGCTCGATCACGTCGTCTCTCCCTTGGATACGGCGGTCGGGGTACCGGTCTCCCGGCACCCCTTCCGGCTTTGGCCGTTTACTGCGTGGCGCCGCACTTACGACAGCGGACCTTGCCGCTCCAGCCCACCCAGTCGTGGTCGCATTCGCTCAGGATATGGCGCACTGCGCGCTCCTCTCATTGGTGTTCTCGGTGTGTGCTGGCCCGTCCGGCGGCTGGCTGTCACCAGAGAGCCGGGCGGGAGTTTGAGGGTGGGCCGCTGGCGCCGTCGTCCGGTACGGGGGCCCGGAACACCAGCGACCCACCCGGTCTATGGGGCCGGGGTGCTCGCGAAGGAGAGCCAGACGGCGAGCACCAGCAGCGCGGGGATCGCAGTGAGCAGCAGGCCCAGCCGGGCGGCGCGGAAGGCGAGGAGCCCGGCCCGCACCGCGAGGGGCTTTCGGCGGTGCCTCATCCGGCGCCTCCCGGACTCCGCCTCTCCCGGCGGGGTGGGGGCGGCTGCTCGCGCCTGACGTGCTTGCACCGGTCCTGCCGCACACCCGTCACTCTGGGATACCGGACTCTGTCGCATGTGGCGCACTGAGACCGCCAGGGCAGATCGGCGCGGCCCGGGTACGGCTCCAGAGGCACGTAGCCAGCCGCACGGATACGCCGCTCGGCCCACTCGGCGCGCTGTCGGGGAGACGACGCCTTCGTCCAGGCGCTCATCCGTGACCACCACCCTGCTGAGCTACACGAGCCTCGCCGCACAGCGGCCGACACACGTACAGTTCCACCTTCTCTTTGGTGACGCCCCCGCAGGTCCACTCGACTGTGCCGAGCAGCTGGTCGGCGTACAGCCGCTGTCCGCACAGGGCGCAGTTCCAGCCCTGCAGTTGGGGCCCGGTCAGGGATTCGGGGTCCGGCAGCGATATGCCCGGGAGCAGGGAGGGCTGTGGGCAGGTCGTCATCGGAGCCGCCCCTCGTGCTCGGCCGCGGCCGCGCTGGTGAGGGTCCGCGGCTGGCGCCTGGTGTAGAGCGGCGCATGCGGGGGGCAGGCGTAGGTGACCTTGCCGACGTCGCTGCGGCCGTCCTCCACGTCGACTGGGATCGGCTCGTCGGTCGGGAGCTTGCAGCGGAAGCAGAGTTGGCGTCCCTCGGGCACGCGGCCGTTCTCGGCGCGGTCGGCCTCGGCCAGTGCCTCCCACAGCTTCCAGGTGTCGGTCAGGTAGTGGTCGGCCGAGAGCGGGACGCGCCAGTGGGTCTCGGGGCCTTCGGTCCAGGAGGCCGGGGGCACGCCGAGATAGGTGCTCTCGTCGGCGAGCTCGGTGAGGACGCGGACTTGCCGCAGGCGCCAGCTCTCAACGGAGCCCACCTTGATCAACCAGTACAGGGGGCCGTGTTTGTCCTGGATGACGGCGCCGGTCTCATCGCCGAGGGCCTTAAGCGCGCGTTCGCCGACGGTCGGGGCGGCCCGCACGGCGTCCCACCATTTACCTGCGGGTAATGCCTCGACGTCCTCGGTGTTCGGCGGTGTCCACGGCGGGACGTCTTGGCGGATATGCGCAGGCACGGGCACCCCCGGCATCATCGGTGATGGGCTGATCACCGACAGTAAGAGGGTGGGGAGGGCCCGGCGGGTACACTCCCTACCCCCTTAACCCGGGGTACAGTTCCTACCCCTCAAGCTGCGACGGACAGCCCCATCTCCTGACGTAGGAACCGAGCGTCGCCCCGCACGGTCGCTGGGCCAGTCTCGGCCAAATCCGCCACAGCGGACCGTGCGAAGATATTGAACCGTGCAGTCTCCGGCGACTCCTCGTGCGCCTTCTTCAGCAGGTGCACCACGGCGACCGGCTCGCGTTGCATGCTGTACGCCCGGGCTGACTCGATCATGTGGAAGCTGCGCCGCGTCGCGGACGGCATCGGCGTCACGTCCACGGCCTCAGCCGATTCAACCGCGGCGCCGCTCCGCACCAAATCCGCGTTCATGGTGATTGCGTAGGCATCGACCATGCCCTGTCCGAAGATGAGATAGGGGTGTGCGTATCCGCTGCCCAGCCGCTTCGCCGTGCTCTCAGCCTGGTCCCAGAACCGCTCCGCATCGCCCTTCCGGCCGATCTTCGCATATGACAGCGACGCTGCCAGCTGAAGGAGGCCCCGGCGCGCGAGATCCTCCGGTGTATCCCCCTGCCGAATCAGATCTGCTGCCTTCATCGCCAGGTCCACGCGTGCCTCGTGCCGCTCACCCGCGTCCCGGAAGACGTGGTTCATGTACCACGCTGCTACGGCGATGGCACGTGGGCTGTCGGCGTCCTGGGCCGCGGTCATGGCTCGGTCGCCGGTCAGCATCACCAGCTCGGGCACAGGCTGGAAGCTGAGGTATAGCTGCGCGAGGTGGTACGTCTCGGCCAGCGCCACCAGTACACGCCGTCGGCCTACCCCCTCGTGGACGCGCGCGGCGTGCCGCAAGTCGGCGAGTAGGTCGGGCAGTACGGCGGCCACGTTTGTCCGGTGCTCCCCGATCCCGTGCCACAGCTGCCATGCCTGGCGGACACGTGCGCGGAGGGAGTCGACGGTTTCCGGCTCCTCGTCGGTGCCATTGAACTGGTAGGTGGTCAGCGCCTCTTTCACGGCGGGGAGGGCGGTGTGAGCGGCCTTGCTGTAGCTGACGGCGGTCAGTCGTTCGTCTCCTGTCAGCTCGGCGAGATCGCGTAGTCCGAGGACATCGGCGAGCCGTAGGAGCAACGGCAGGCGGGGGACGCCGAGGCGTCCTTTCTCGATGGCTTTCACCCACTCGGCGCTGCGTCCGATAAGACCCCCAACGACGGCGCGAGTTTGACCATTCCGCTCGCGGACGCGTTGGACGTTCTGGCCGAACATGGCGTTGGGCCCTGGGGTGTCAGTGTGCTCGGGCATACTTGGCTCCGTTCTGACTCGACACCAGAACGGTACCCGCGGTCGGCTCCGCCGGTACGGGTGAGCGGCCCCCATTTCGGTGGGGGCCGTCGCGCTTCCTTGACACGACGAAAGCCCCCTCGCCCGGCCCGAGGCCAGACGAGGGGGTTAGCCAGGGGCGTGAAATCTTCACGCCCGGAGTTAAGGGTCAGAGTCGGCGTCGATCGGGAGCGAGCGCGGCCGGGGTCGTCGGGCTGTCGGTCGGCTCCGGCTGGGGCTGCGGTGCCCCGGTCCGCCGGCACACCAGCGCATCCGGATCCCAGCTGGGGGCCTGGAGGCTGTACCCATCCGGGCAGGTCTGGCCGTCCTTCCCATCACGGCCGTCGGCTCCGTCCTTCCCGTCCGCGCCCGGCGGCCCCGCAGGCCCCTGCGGGCCAGCCGGGCCAGGCTCACCCTGCGGCCCCTGCTGCCCGGCTGCGCCGTCTGCTCCGTCCGCCCCCGACTGCCCGTCCTTGCCGGGCTGGCCCGTGGCTCCGGGCCTACCCGGCGCCCCGTTGCTCCCGGCCTTGCCCGGGGCCCCGGGGTCGCCTTTCGGGCCCGGGATCGGCACCGGCACCGCGGCCCGGTCCGGGAGATTCTCCACCGCCCGGGTCGGATCCGGCGCCACCGGGGTCTTCCCCGCGCTCTTGATCTGCGTGCGCAGCCGCCGCACATCCGTCGCCAAAGTGCTCACCGCGGTGCCGCGCCGGTCTGCCTCCGCCGCCAGCTGGTCGCCGCGGTGGTCGGCGGATTCGATGCGCGCCCACACCAGCAGCACCGCCCCGGTGATGGCCACCAGCCAGCAGGCGAGCGCGATCGTGCGCCAACGGTGGGCGAGGGCCCTTTGCGTGCGGGTCACGGGCTACCTCCCAGGCGCATGATCTCTGTACGGAGCCGGGTGATCTCGGCCTGGTCGGCGGCCCGTTGAGCGTATGCCTCCGTGAGCTGTAGCCGGAGGCCATCGCGTTCTTCCTGCAGATCGTTGGTCAGGCTCGAATACCCGTTGAGGGCGTTCTCGCCGCGCTTCCCGATGGCAGTCACCACCGCCGTCGCCAGTCCGCCGGCACCGACGAGCAGGGCGCCGAGCGCGCCGATGGTGGTGGCGTCCAACGGTCCTCCTACAGCTGGGAGATACGCGAGGTGTGGCGGGCCTGCCAGCCGGACAGGAACGTCACCACCGGCGGCCCGGCCGCGATGACGATCGCCTGCAGCCAGGCGGGCAGCGGGGCCAGCAGCTCGGCGTCGCCGTTGAGGTCATTGAGGACAGCGAGGACCAGGGCGATCACGAAGGTGCTGGCCGTCGCGGCCTTCACCTTCGCCTCGATGGGCGGTGACTGTGCCATGAGGGTTCTCCGTTTCTGCAGGTGGGCACGTCTTCCCGGCGCCGGGAAGACGCAGGCCAGCGGGCTGGACCTGTGTTACGCAGGCCCAGGTCCCCGGGCTCTGGAGCTGTCAGCGCTTGGGGAGCTTGAGCTTCTGGCCAGGGGTGAGCTTGTCGGCGTCGGCGAGCTTGTTGAGCTTCGCGATCTCGCGCCAGCGGTTGCCGTCGCCGAGCTTGCTGGCGGCGATAGACCACAGGGTGTCGCCCTTGCCGACCGTGTACGTACCGGCGGTCGAGCCGCCGGGCTTGATCTTCAGCCGCTTCGCGATCCGGTCACGCATGCCCGGCATACCGAACCCCTTGGGGTCGATCTTGTCCCGGCTCCACTCCAGGTGACCGATCACCGACTTGGCGCCCCACTCGTGCGCCCGGCAGATCGCGCTCCCGACGCGCTCGATCGCCTCGAGCTGGGCCTCGGTCCAAGGGTCCTTGCCGTTGCCGAGGTTGATGCACTCGAAGCCGTAGAAGTGGGCGTTCCCGTCGACACCGTCGAGGTTGCCCTTCTTCGGCGCGGGCGGCCGATCGCCGTACCGCTCCTCGACCACGCGCTCCAGCACGACGGGGTCCCCGCCGCCCGCGTGGTTGGCGCGCCCGTACCCGACGAGGTGCACGACCCCGTCCTTGTCGATGACGCCGTGACACAGCGGGCCGGGCAGCGACGAGTATCCGTTGCGGCAGATGTCGACGGACGCCTTCGTGCCGGATGTCACGGTGTGATGGATCATGACGCCGTTCATGGGCCCCCACGGGCCTTTCGAGTTGCGGTTGTGGTGTCGCCAGTCGCCGACCTCGACGACCTTCACTCCCTCGCGTTTCAGGGCGGCGAGGAACTCGGCGGCGGACAGGGGTGTAGCCATACAGAACTCCTGGGCATGCAAAACGCCCCGGCCGGACGGCGCGGGGCGGGCGTGGTGCGGGCGGGTCAGGCCGTGGTGCTGTCGGTCACCAGGCCGAGGGTGGAGAGCGCGGTGAGCAGGGACGCCAGAGCGGCATTGCCACCTCTGGACCCGGTGACCGTGGGCTTGCTGGCGGCAGTGGCGCCGTAGAAACCGAGCGTGGTGCCGAGGTGCCGGAACATCAGCGACACGATCACGGCATCATCGGTGGTCCACTCGTTCGCAGCGCTCCGACGCCAGTTGACATCCCGGCTAACGTTCCCCGGTCCAGCCTCGAGGGTGCCGCTCGCGAGGATGCGCCACCGGTCGAACGCGTCGCCGCTGACGCCGCCGCCGAAGGCCGGGGTGGTCGCGGTGGCGACGTTGTTGGTGACGGAGCCCGTCATGGTCCCGCCGGTCAGGAGCAGGTACCGCAGGTCCGCCAGGGCCTGCGTGAGGGCGCCGATGTCCGCCGGGGCGAGGACGTCCGACCCACCGATCGCGTGGCTGCTCTTGTGGGCGGTAGGAGTGCGCGCGTCCCCCAGCCTGGGGTCCGTCAACGGCACGTACCGCCCGGCGGCGTCCAGCCGGTCACCGTGCGGGTCCGTGGCCGCAACGTGCGCGCTCACCGCGGCGCTCGCCGTCCCGGCCGGGTCCGCCCCGACGTTCGCAGCGGTCAGCGGCACATCGCCCGTCGCCGGGTCTGGCTCGACCCCGGCCACGGTCAGCGCGTACTGGATCAGCGTGGGGAGCACATCGACAGTCGCCCGCTCGGGCAGGTCGATGCCGTCGGCCGCATCCGAGGCGAGCACCTCGATGGAGAACGCCGTCTCCGGCGGAAGCCACGTTCCGTCGTCCGCACGGACCATGCGCACCGCCGAATACGTCAGCCCCTCCGGCTCCGTACCCGCATCATCCCCAGCGGCCAGCCGTACGGTGCAGTGGCCGGTGTCGTCGTAGACACCGACGACGGGCTTCACGGCCTGCGCCGTCGTGCCATTGCGAATCGGCCCGGACGGCAGATAGACCGTGTGGCCGCGCGCCGGCTGCTCGTTGGGGCCCAAGACGTGGTCCCGGACCTCGACATACGTCAGTGCCACATCAGCCTCCTCATCTGGCGAATGTCCAGGTCCAGCGCATGCTCGACCCCGAGGTGACCGAAGCCCCTGGAATCCACGTCAGCCACTGGCACGACCCGTCGGGTTGGATGCGCATCGAGCCGTCACCAATACCGGTCGAACAGCTCACGTAGACGGAGTCCCGTGGCCGCCAGTCGTCGGCCACGGTGCAGAGCTCAAGGTCCGGCGTGATATTGCCGCTGGTGCCGCCGGGGTTGGTGATGTCGGCGCCGCTGCGTTGCACGACGACGTTGGCGATCCGTACGCCGCTGACGATGTCCAGCGTCTGGAGCGTGACCACCCAGCCGCTGGCAGCGGTGACACCGGTGGTGATGGTGGTCGGAGTGGGGTTGTTCAGGCCGTCGGCGTCGATGATCTGGCCTGGCTGCCAGGTCATAGGGCCTCCTTACAGGGCGACGATGGCGGGTTGGGCCAACTGCACCGGCGCGCCGGGCCCATGGGTCTTGACGATGCCGTTCACGGAACGGGTGACGGTCATCCGCTGTGGGGTGAGCTGCTGGAACCCGTCGTAGGACGCGACGACCGGCAGGGTGTTGGTATTCGCAGACGACAGGATCGAGCGGGTGCCGATCGCCCCGGCCGCTGTGAGGCTGGTGTCGGTGGTGGTGACCGCCCAGTCCGGTGGCTCTGCCGTGCCGTCCTGCCAGATCCTCGCCCGCAGAGTGCTGCCGGTGATCTGGAACCGGACCCAGAACATGCGGCCAGCGGCGTGGACCAGGCCGACGGTGTTGGAGGCCGTCGCGAGCAGGGATTCCGTACCCGACACCCGTTTCCGCAGGGTAAGGGTGAGGGTCTGGTCGGTGTTGCACGCGATCCGGGCCAGATAGCAATTGTTGGTGTCCTGTACCCGGCCAGCGAGGTGCAGGAAGTGGGGGCCGCCGACCGCGAGTTTGTCGGTGCCCATGGCGGCGACGATGTCCAGGTCCGGCGATGCCCACGGGATGGTGGTCCACCGGCTGACGTTGATGCTGCCCTGGGAGACCATGCCCTGGTTGTTGTAGGCGGACAGGACCGCGTTGGCGTAGGCGTAGAAGGTGGGCGTGCGCTGTCCGGAGTCGCGCATCGTTCGGCTGAGATCGCCGCCCGGGAAGAACGAGGCCCGCAGCGCGTTGGACATCTCCAGCTGCACCCCAGCGCCGAGGAGCGTCTTGTTGGCGATGTTGTCCAGGTCGTTCCCGTTGATCTCCTGCGCGGCAGTGACCACCCTGAACCCGGCCCGGGTGAGCGCGTCACCGATCCGGGCCGCGGTGTCGGTGTCGAGCCCGCCCAATGAGGTCTCCGGCACGCCGGCCGCGCCGGTGTAGCCGTGGAATGAGAGGCATCTCCGGGCGTTGAAGACGATGCCCTGGCAGATCGGCTCGTCGAAGTTCGTCGAGGTGACGTGCAGATCAAAATTCCCCGTGGCCTTGATGCCAGCGAACTCGTAGTGGGCCATCTTGCCCGCGGCGACGTAGCGGGCCATCTCGCCCGATCCGGCCTCGATGCCGCCGCCATGGATGGCGATGCTGCACCATGTCGCGCTGGCCACCGGCACGCTGCGTCGCTCGTACGACACGCCTTCCACCTCGTGGGCGGCGAGATCGGTGTACGAGGAGTAGAGGTCCGGCACGTCATGCCCCCTGGACGCTGTAGTCGGAGATACTGCCGCCCGTCAGGGTCCAGGTCTCGCCGGTGTCCGTGGTGCCCCAGCCGCCGGTGATGGTGCGGTCGAACCGGTCGGCGACGGCGCCCGTGATCCGGGCGACGGTCATGATCTCCCCTCCGATGCGGACGTCCAGGGGGCAATCGGCGGGGTTGGTCGTCCACAGCGTGCCGTCGACCGCCAGCGACAGCGTGGTGTCGTCAGCGTCCACCGCAGCGGCCAGCTCGGTGCCGTCGGTGGCCACGCGGCCGAACTGGGGGGCGTCGGTGCGCGCCACAAGCCACGGGCGCCCCGGCGTGCAGTTGAAGACGATGTCCCACTTGTTCGGCAGGAAGACCTCGGTGTAGCCCTGCGCCAACAGGTCGATCATCTCTGGGGGGAGCCACGGAGGGGGGTTGGCGACCGTGATGCGGTCCCCCTCCACCACGGCCGCGGCCGCCTCACGCATTTCCGGAGTGGCTTTGGCCATGTCGACATGCACGCTCGGATACCGGATCTCATCCTGCGTCCCCAACCACAGCCGCCAGTTGGCAATGGGCTCGGCCTGATCGTCGTCGGCCAGGGACAGGCTCACGGACTCGTCGTACACGCCCACACCAGCGGGCGGGGACGCAGTGGACAGCGGGCCCTCCTCGAGGACCGCGCGAGCGCTGGAACCGCCGATCCGCGACACCGTGATGTCGTTGCGCACGCCCGCGTCATCGTCCTGGGGGTCCAGCGGCGGCGCCAAGCCAGGCCCCTGGTAGTCCAGCTCCAAGGTCGGCGGCTGGTTGTAGAGGCTGTTCCGCACCCGATACCGCAACGCGAGCCGATCACGCTGCTCGCCGAGGATCCCCCCGTCAGTGTCGGCCGCCTGGCCGAGCAGATCGAGCAGGGTATCCGGGCGCTGGGGCCCCATGCCGAGGGTGTCCTCCCCGGCACCGGCGAGAGTGACCGGCACTCCCTCCTCTTGTGTGAGGCGGAGGGTGCGGGCTCCTGCCGTCTCGTTCGTGAAACCGTGGTCGGCGAAGTCGTAGACGGAGGTGGTGAGGGCGCCCAGGACGGACAGGTGACCCATGGACAGGGAGAGCTGGTCCAGTCCTGTGCCCGGGGCGGAGGAGACGGCGGTGACGTGCCCGGCGGTGACGGGCAGGGTGGTCGAAACGAAGAACCCACCTCCACCGATAGTGACCCATTGGCAGGTGAACGTGGTTGATCCGCCGGTCGTCTGTGCCCGCATCTGGAGCCGATTCCAGCTTTGGGTGAAGTCGGTCGTCGGGCCGATCGTGAAGATCTGGGTGGTGGAAGAGCTGTCGCCGGAGACGCTGATGCCGTACACGCGGAGGTTGTCCGGCCGAATCTCAAGCTGAATCCTCGTGTAGGAGCCGGTGGTGCGCAGTTCGAGGAGGGTGGTGGGTGTCGTCGGGTAGCCGGAGAGGTAGTACACGTACTCGACGTGCCAGACCCCGTCCGGACCCTGCGGCACGCGGCCGCTGAGCGTGCTGGTGGTGCCGATTTTGGGGAGTGGGGAGGAACCGGGCAGCGTGTCGTCTGCGGCGAACTCCACACCGGTGACGGCCATGGGCACCACGCCCGGCAGGGGGCTGTAGGCCCGGGTGGCGTCCCGGTCTTCCTCCATCGGCCAGTAGGCCAGCAGATTGGGATCGGTCGGGATGCGGCGGCGCAGGGTGGAATCCAGTGCTTTCACGCCCTGGCCGAGGCGGCGCAGGATGCCGGAGGCTTCCAGCGGGACCCACACGTCTTGCCCGGCCACGCCCCAGCGGGACGGCCAGCTGCTCACCTCGCCCACGAACCGGATGAGCCGGTCGGAGATCTCGGCAGTGCCCTGGAGCGTCCAGGTGTGGCCCACGGCATCGGTGAACGAGGTCGTCCCGGGCGTCAGCGTGGTGCAATCCGGGGCCGCCACCACCGTGCCGTCGATGCCGGAGCGGACCTCGAACCGGTAGCCGCTGCCGGTGAAGGGGACGCGCGGCGGGGTGGTGCTGGGGTCCGGGCTGCCGATTCGCAGCGGCACGGTGCTCGCGAAGATGCTCGTCGTCCCGGCCTGGATGACGGGGTCACCGATCTGCGTCCACGGCCCCGCCATAGAGGCGGCCCAGAAGAACGTGACCGTCCTGCCCCCGGCCCCGTTGTCCGCGTCCAGCGTGGCCCGGACGCAGGCGCGGTCGGGGAGAGTGGGCACGGGAACGGCGGCCACCAGACTCGCGACCCCGTCCGGGGACCAGCTGAGTTGGAGCTGCTGGTCAAAGACGCGCAGGGCGTATGAGCGCTGGGCCGATCCCCCGTCCCATTTGCCGATCAGCGTCTGGTTGAGATCGCCCGCCGTCCAGTCGATCTCGACCTCTGCCCGCAGATCGATATCCCCGACGATGTCCAGCGGCGCGGCATCCGGTGTGTTCACCGTCCCCGAAACGGAGCCGTCGAGGACCAGCCGCGGCGTGGACCCCGCCACGCTTACCCGGAGTGGGGTGTTGCGGCCGATCAGCCCGTAGTAGGGCGACATGGGGTTTCGGGGCGAGTAGCGGCCGTCCTTGTTGTTCAGGCCCAGCTGGCAGCGCGCCGGGTCCGTACGCACTGCCTCGTCCGCGCGTCCGCGCGTGATGGTGACCTGCTGTCGCCGGGTGAACGTGTCGGCCGTGACGTCGGTCCAGACACCGCCCGCCTGGATCTCCACCCGAAGGTCAGGGAACGCCATCAGGAACCTCCGAATGCAACCTGCACGTTGCCGCGCCCCTGGACACGGACCGTCTTGCGAAGCCAGCGGGTCAGATCGTCGCCCCCACCGGAAGCGTCCACGACCACACGCACGACCGGGGTCTGCTGCTGGGCGGCGGCCCCGCCCGTCTGCGCGCCGGGCGCGCCCGCGCGCGGAGCAGTGAGAGCGGCCGTGCCGCCCTGCCCCACCGTCAGCTCCGGCGCCGAGCCGGTGAGGGCGTCCTGCCCGGCCTGCGCCACCCGGGCCATGGCCGCGGTGACGGCGCCTTGCTGCTGGGTAATGCCCTGCGCGAAGCCGCCGATCAGCGCCCGGCCCGAGTAGGTGGTGTAGCCGCGGCCCGAGAACGGGCCCTCCTTCGCCGGGGAGAACGGGAGCAAATTCCTCGCCTTGCTCAGCACGCCGCCGACGGCGTCAGCGACCTTGCCCGCCATGGCCTTGATGCCGCCGATGAAGCCCTTGATCAGCGCCACACCGGAGTCCCACAGTTTGCCGCCCAGGTTGCCCAGCGCGGCCTTCGCCCGGCCGGGCAGACCGCGCACCCAGTTGATCGCGTCGGCGATCTTGCTGCGGATCGCCGACACCATCCGGCCCCCCGCAGCCGACACAGTGCTCCACAACCGGCCGCCGAGCGACGAGATAGCCCCGACCACCCGGCCGGGGAAGCCCTTCAGCCATGACAGCGCGGCGTTGAACTTGGCCACGGCCGCGTCTTTCGCCTGCCCGAACCAGCGCGCGATCTTGCCGGGGATCTGGGCGAGCCAGTTGACCGCGGCGAGGATGCCGTCCACCGCCGTGCCGATCCACCCCTTGATCGCGGTCCAGGCCGCGAGCGTGGCCGCCTTGACGGTGTCCCATTTCGCGATGATCAGCGCCACCAGCGCGGTCACGGTCAGGATGATCCAGCCGATCGGCCCCATCGCGACCAGCCACTGAGCCGCCATCGTCGCAGCCCACACGATCGCCCGGGCGGCCATCAGAGCGAACTGCGCGACCGTCGTGGCGGCGACGCGCAGCATCGACACCAGCCACGTCGCCGTCATCCGCGCCGCGCTCGCCGCCCACACGGCCGCCGTACGCGCCGCCGACGCGACCGCCGCCGCAGCAATCCGGGCACCCTGCAACACCGCCGCCCCCGCCATGCGAACCCAAGCGGCCACCACACGCCCAGCTGCCAGCGCATGCCGGCCAGCGGACGCGACAGCCGCAGCACCAGAGCGAACCCACCCCGCCACAACCTGGGCCGAGCGCACCGTGGCCGCCACGCCCATCAGGACCAGAGCGGGGATCAGCACGCCGGTGATGACCGCCCCGACCACCCTGAACGTGCCCGAGTGATCGCGGATGTAGCCGAACATCTTCGTGAGGGCAGGGATGACCGTCCCTCCGAGGAAAGTCACCAGGCCCTGCATCGCCCTGCGCTTGAACTGCTCGACCTTCACTCCGGCGTTGTCTCGGAGGCTGTTGCCCATGCGGTCGGCTGCGCCGCCGACCTTGCCGAGCGAGTCCGCAGCCTTCGACGGGTCGAGAGCGAAGAGGGCTTTCTGGGTGTCTTCCGCTTTCGTGCCGAAGAGGGCAAGGGCGATCTGGGCGCGGTCGGTTGGGCTCTTGACCTTCCGCATCCCATCGAAGACCTGATCGAGCGCCCGCTTGGCTGCGGGCCCACCCTTGGTGAACGCGGCCTGCATGTCCTTGCCGGACAGACCGATCTTCTTGAACGCGGCGTCCACGTCCTTCCCGCCGCCCTGTGTGATCAGCACGAACTCCTTCAGCGAGTCCGCGACCACGTCCGTGTCCCTCGCGCCCGCCTTCATGCCCTGGGAGAGCAGCCCGGTGGCGTCGGTCGCCGAGATCCCCATCTGCCGGAAGATCGTGGAGTACTCGTTGAACGTATCGGCGATGTCGTCGGCCCGCGGGCCCATCTTCTGGAGCCCAACGGTGAGCGCGTCGACCGCCTCAGTGCCGTCTTTGGCCAGGCCCGTTTTGATCATCTGGCCCACGGCGTTCGCGGTCTGCCCCAAGTCCAGCTCGAAGGTGCTCGCCAGATCAGACACGTTGGTGGCGATGCTCTTGATCTGCGCGTTCGTCGCGTCCGGCGGCGCGATACCCGCCCTCATGACCGCACTGATCGCGTCCGCCGCGCCCTGAAAGTCCTCGGTGACCGCGTCCGCGTACATCTGCCCGGCGATCTGCCCGTACCGCTGCGCCACAGCCGGTGTCGCCCCGAGCTGGGCGCCGAGGCGGCCGGTGATCTGGCTCTGCTCCATGAGCTGCCCGAAGCCCTCTACCAGCGCCCCGCCGATCGCGGCACCGGCGCCGACCGCGGCGAGCTTGAGGCGGCCCATCATGCCGGTGGCCTCTTGCTCTGCGTCGTCCGCGCCGTCCCGTGTGCCATCGGCCAGGCCGTCGCCGAAGATGTTCCCAGCCTGGCGGCCAGCGGTAGCGAACCGGCCGCGAGCATCCCGGAGTCGGCCGTCGGCGCCGCGGGTGATGCCGTCGCCGATGGCCTGTCCGGCGGCCTGCCCGGCGCGGTCGCCGTCTGCAGTCATCTGGCCTCGGAGCCGGGTCATGGCCTGCCCAGTCCGGCTGACACCACGGTCGACATCACGGACGTCGAGGCTGACGTACCCGGTCAGCTCGCCGATGGTGAGGCCCATTTACGCCCTCCCTTAGGGATCTTGTCGTCGGGGGGTGCGAAGTGCCGGGCCAGGCGGCTATCGGCGGAGAGGAGGCCGAGGACGCGGATGCGCAGCCACCGCCAGGACCGCTCGCGGAGGATGCCGGGCGCGCCGGTGTCAATGCCGTAGACCTCGTGCAGGTCAGCCTCGATGAGGGGCCACTGCTCCAGCAGCAGCCCCCACGTCAGGTCTTCCCGCCCTTGCGGCCGCTCGCGGTAGCCCTGCGGCCGCTCGTACCACTCGTAGAGCCCCGTGACCGGGTCTTGCTCGCCGTACCCGATCCACTCTTCTTCTGGGCGCGGCGAGTCTCCCGATTCGGGGCCAGGAGAGAAGGGTCTCCCTTCGACCTCCAGTACTTCTCAGCGGTTTCCACACCGCTGACGATCCAGAACATCGCCGTGAGCCCGGCGTGCCGTAGCTGCACCCAGTCGACCTCGGCGAGGAGTTCGTCATAGACCGGGCCGAGGCACAGCTGGAACAGGTCGATCTCCTCCTCGTCGTCGAGGAGGGTGGTGTCGACTGCCTCGCCGCCGGACTGGAGCCGGGCGGCGAGCGTGGTGATTCGCTGCACCCGTAGGCCGTCCTCGGCTGACGGGGAGGGGATGACGTACTCCCTGTCCCCGATGGGCAGCGTGAGGGTGTCGTCGAACAGCTCGTCGAGAGCCTCGAACCTGGCGCCCATCAGGCCGCCAGGGGGTTGGTGATCTGCGCCAGCGGGCCGTTGCCGGTGAAGGTGACCTCGACCTGGTCGAGGTCGTTCTTGTTGCCGCCGGACGGGGCCCACTCGGCCAACGCCGAGCCCTCGTATGCCTCGGGCAGCCCGTTGCGGTCCATCCACCGGATGGGGATCTCGCTGTCGACGCCCCAGCCGAACGCCGTAGCTCGGATCTTCTCGTGGACCGGGTTGTAGACCGTGGAGTCGGCAGACGTCTTGCGGTTGAACGTGACGGTGACGCTCCAGCCCTGGCCGGTCTTGGTGTTGCCGTCCCAGCCGTCATCGTCGTACGTCCCGCTGTCCTCCAAGTTGGGAGGCGCTTCCCACTGGAACTCTGTCACGGCCGGGCACAGCTGCCAGTCCGGCGTCGTCTCAGTGCCCATGTTGGCTTCGAGCCGCCACCGGCGGGCGAGGGCAGTCACAGGGGTGGGGGTGCTCATCGCATCCTCCTCATGTCTCGATCAGGTTCGGTGCGAGCCGGGTGGCGCGCAGGTAGTAGTTGGCGGTCATCTCCTGCCGATCCCGGGAGTCCTTGCCGATCCAGCCGCCGGACTGGCGCCACATGATCTCGACGTGGATGCCGCCGATCTCGGTGTGCTCGCGCTCGTGGAGCAGCTCGTACACGGCGTCCTCGCGGGCGATGACCGCACGGGGGTCGGCCCCGGCCCGGAACCGGAACTGCACCCCCGTGACCACGTCGGTGGTGCCGCTGGTGTCGTCCACCGGGTACGGGGTGATGGCGATGATCTGTTCCGGGGTGTCCGGCACCGCCGTGATCGTGATGCCGACCTCGTCCGCGGTGTAGACGCCGGAGTCCCGGTAGACCCCGATGCCCGTGTCGGAGATGAAGCGAGCGAGCCCGCCGAGGAGATCGGTGGTCCAGCTCATAGGGCCCGCCGGATCTGCGCGGCGACGACGTCGAGCACGTCACCGGCCGAGTCGTTGAGCGCGGATTCGAGGTACTTCGGCCGTCGACCCGGCGCGTGCCGCCACGTCATTTCTTCGTGTTGCCTCGCCGCGTAGGGCGTGTCGTAGCTGACCGCCGCGAGCAGTTCGCCCTCGTCCACCGACGCGGTACCGGAGCGCTGTAGGGCCGCCTCGTCCAGCGGCACCCGCTCGTTGGACACGCTCAGCACCAGCTCGGCGCCGAGGAACAGACCGCGGCCCGCAGCCTCACGCACGGCGGCGGTGACCTGCGGGCCGTTGAAGGTCAGGCGTGCACGGGGCATCGCGGGGCCTCCTACTCCATCTGGACTTCAAGGTGATCCGGGGTCGCCAGGCCGCCGCCGTCTCGCCGGAGCGCATTGATGACGACCGTGCGCCGACCGTCCGGCAGCGTGACCCGCGACCCGGACGGCGCCACCGTGGCGAGCGGGCAGTACGCGGTGCTGCTGCTCGTAGTGTCCGCCCCGTCCGCCGCCCGCACGAGGCGGGTCTGCTCGTCGAGGAAGCACCGCACCGTGACCGGCTCGCCGTAGACATCGCCGTACGCGCCGCTGCCCTCGTAGGCCTCCACCGTGATGCGGTGCCGTAGCAGCCAGCCCGGGATCGCGCTCACCAGCTGCACACCGCCCCGAGCCGGAAGACGTCCGGGGTCAGGTCCGGCGACTGGAGCTCGTCGGCCACCTGCGGGGCGATCTGCCGCGCCGCCGAATCCGCGCCGGACACCGAGGTGACCGAGCGGCCGAGGTTCACCGAGCCGATCGCCACCGAGCCCCAGCCGACGCCGGCCGCGCCGATGCTGTCGCCCACCTCGCCCCACCACTGCACTTGAGCGCACACCGCCCGCCGGATCGCCTCCAGCACCAGCGGGTTGGTGGGCATGCCATCGCTGTCGACGTCGTACCAGCAGAACCGGAGCACCTGGGCCTCCAGCATCGCCGTCGCGCGGGTGAGCAGCTGGTCGACGTCGGCGGGCGGGGCCTGCCCGGTGTAGTCCTGGAAGTCGGCCGCTGTGGCGTAGATCCTGGCCACCGGGCATCCCCCTTATGCGCTCGCGCCGATGAGGACGACGTCGTACGTGACCGACGTGCCGGCGCCGCTGTTGGCGATGTGCAGCAGGTCGGCGGTCCCGGCCGTGACCGCATAGCCGGTGGCGTCGGTACCCCCAGCCATGAGCGCCAGAGTGGCGCCGGGCCGTACGGTCACGGTGTGCGTGGCGCCGCCGACCCACGACACGAAGCCGTTACTGCTCGCGCCGCCGACGATGACGTTGTTCGTGTTCGCCGCCAACGCGCTGATGACCAGACCCTTGATGCGGGCGAAGGTGATCGAGCCCCCGAAGGCGTCCAGAAGCACGCCCGCCAGGTCGAGATCCTCGCTCGCGGACGCGGCCAGCGTGCGCCGGTCGGAGAACACCTTGTCCGCCTTGCCCGCCCCGGTGCCAGAGGCCAGGGAGACGGCTCGTCGCAGGCTCAGCGGCGCCGACGCCGTTCCCAGGTCCAGGGTGCTGGTCAGTTCGGCGGAGGCCGATACGGAGATGCTGCTCGACAATCCCATGCCTTGCCTCCGTTCAGCTCGCGATGGCCAGCGGGACCTGCCGCTTGAAGACCGGGGTCGCGATGGTCGCCGGGGCCGTGGTGGTCAGGGAGCTGCCGGATGTCTGGCACAGGTTGCCCTCACCGGTGAGCACGGGCTTTGCGCCGACCGTGCCAACGAGGGTGGGAACCGTACCCGCGGTCACGTTGATCGCCGCCTTGTACAGGCCCGACTTCGTGATCCGCTGCGCCGTCGCCAGCGCCACCGTCTTCACGGTGTCGGCCGCCCACGCCGTGGACGTCTGGTCCGCGGTCTGCGCCATCAGCACACCGGTGGTGTCGTACAGCGCGAACCACCATGCGGTCGGTGTAGCAGCCGCTGTGCCGCCGGAGATGAAGGTGAGGTTGGTGACGAGGTCGCCCTCGTTCAGCCACAGGTCGGCCGACGTCATCACGCCAGTGGCGAGCGCGGCCACGTCGTCCAACCCGACCCTGGGGAGGTTGGCCCGGTGGAAGACGTTGGGGCGGCCGGCGGAGTTGAGGTATCCGAGGTCGTCGCGGGGGATCCCGCGGTATGCGCCGTGGACGGTCACTTCTGTGCCTCCTGCTGCTGCTCGCCGCGGGCGAGGATCGTCTTGCGCTGCTTGCCGTTCTTCTCGGCTTCGAGGACGCGCGCGATCTCGTCCTCATCGGTGGTCGTGTCGAGGTAGGCGAGGACGGCGTCGGCGGAGTGCTCGCCGGGGTCGAACAGCTCGTCGTCTCCGCTCGATCCGTTCGGCTCCTGCGGGCCGTCCCCCGTGGTCTCCTCGGCGTCCTCGCGGGTGAGGACGTAGCCGCGGCGGCGGAAGTACTCGATCGCCGCCCGGCCTTCCTTCGTGCTGTCGTCCACGTGGCCGACGCCGTCCTTGAAGACGACGCCTGCGCTTTCGCCGGTGAATTGCTTCGTCGGGGTGGTCACGGTGAACTGGTTCATGGTCAGGCCACCTTCACGTTCCGCAGGACGCCGCATGCCTTGGTGTTGCGGAGCACCATGGCGACCGGGCCCATCTCGATCTCGCCGGACTTGACCGCGCCGGGCTGGGTGAAGTCCGGCATCCACGTCTGCACGAGCGGCTGCCCGGCCGGGGAAGCGCCGTGCAGCGCGTCGAGGCCGAAGGATGCCGCGTACAGGTCGGTGAGGTTGGTGATGTTGCCGCCGCCGCCCGCGCCGTCGGCGTCACGGGTCTCGGTCGGGATGATCGGCGCGGTGCCGGTCGCGTTGTCGCCGAGGTCGACCAGGGTCCACGGCCCGTACATCTCGATCTGGCGGCCGAGGTCGTCCTTCATCTGCGTGTAGATCCCGGCCCAGCGAGCCAGGGCGCGCATGCGGGTGATGCTCTTGGTGTTGCCGAGGATGGCCTTCATCCCGGGCGGGAGAGCGCCGGGGGTGCCCTGGTCTCCGCCGCCGGTGTGGGACGGGACGATCCGTGACAGGAAGTCGTCGATGATGTCCAGCTGGCTCATGGCCTCGGCCTGGGTGTCGATCGTGCCGCGAGTCCAGTCGAGGTAGCCGGTGGTGACGCCCTCGTTGAGCGGCAGGTACTCGGTTGAGGTGCCGGTGAGGGACTTGTCGAGGCCGTCGAAGCCGGTGGAGTCGACGGCGGTGTCTCCGTTGATCAGCTCGTCCTGGAAACGGGTGCGGACTCCGGTGAGGAGCTGCTGCATCTGGAAGGTGATCTCGTTGGTCTGCGCCGCGCCGAGGTTGGCCAGCACGCGGTCCACGGAGAACGCGCCGCCGAGCGGCTTGAGGTCGACGGTGTAGCGCTGCCGCGACGCCTGCGCGGTGGTGTACTCGCTGTTGAACTCGCGGAACTGGGCACCACGGGCCGCCGTGAGACGGGTGTAGCCGTAGGTCAGCGTGGCCCCGCCGGTGCCGGGAGTGACCGTGTCGTCGAAGACGATCTGGTCGAAGAGCCAGCTGTAGCGGCGGAGGTTGTCGATGACGGCGTAGTTCACGTCGGCCTGGGTGTTGATCTGTGCCTGCGCGAGCGTCACGGGCATGGGTTACTCCTGGTTCAGGTCTGGTAGTGAGCGCCGACCGCCCCGGTCAGGGAGGTGGAGCGCTTCTTGGTGGTGCCTTCGCCGGTGCCGCCGGAGAGGTCGCCGCCGGACTTCCCGGCGGGCTGGGCGGCGGCGAAAGAGGGGTTGTCCTTGACCGCATCCTTGATCGCCTGGTCGAGGGAGGATGTGAAGCCCTTCGCCCCCGGGTCGAGGTCGGCGATGGCCTTGAGGAACGAGCGGCTGTCGAGGAGCGCCCCGGCCTTCGCATTGAGCTTGTCGGCGCGGGCCCACACACTCAGCTCGACGTCCTTCGTGCGGATCGTCGAGTCCCGCTCGGCGATCGCGGTGTCCTTCTGCGCGATGGCCTCGGCGAGCTTGGCCGGGTCAGGCGGGGTATCGTCCTTCACTAGCCCCAGGGCCTTGCCGAGCTTCTCGGTCAGCGACTTGACCGCGTCGTCCGCTGCCTGCTTCTTGGCGTCGTTGCGGGACTTCCCGGCTTCGCGGCGTGCGTCGGCGAGTTCCTTCTCCAGCCGCTTCACCTGGGTCGTGAGGTCATCGCCCTTGCCGTCCTTCCCCTGGCCGTCGCTCTTGCCCGCGCCGCTGTCGCTGGCGCCTTGGCCACCGTCGCTGCTGCCGGAGTCGCCCCCGCCGTCGGTACCGCTGCCATCAACCGAGCCGCCGCCGTCACCGCCGTTGCTGCTGCCGGAGTCGGAGCCGTCGCCGCCCCCTCCGTCCGCGTACAGGAACGGGGAGAAAGGGCCGTGGCCGTAGGGGTGCGCCCAGCCGGAGCCCGCGGCCTGGAGCCGGGGCAGAGTCGTCTTCCGCATCGTGTGCCCTCCAGGGCATGAACGCGCCCGCGCCTGGCGG
This sequence comes from Streptomyces sp. MK37H, assembly GCF_018035285.1. Lineage (NCBI taxonomy): Bacteria > Bacillati > Actinomycetota > Actinomycetes > Kitasatosporales > Streptomycetaceae > Streptomyces > Streptomyces sp. MK37H. The sequence goes on from NZ_JAAAYH010000014.1 coordinate 42,680, forward strand.
GCGTCAGAGGTTCGGGCCGCGCCTGGCGGACCGAGGGTGTATGACGGCCCGCGCCTGGCGGGCCTTCAGGAGTGACCCGCACCTGGCGGATCGGTGGTCCCGCTCGCACCTGACGAGCGGAAGTCTGTATGTCTCTGACCTGCGGTGACGGGCACCCGGGGCAATGAATCCGGCGAACGCCCTTACCGTCGGCTCATGACAGAAAAGAGCAGCGAGCCGCAGCTCGCAGACGAGGCCCGAACCGCCCTACTGAAAGGGGTCATCAGCGCCGCCGAGGCAGGCAACGGAGAGGCAGCAAAGGCGATGGCAGAGGCTTTCGTAATCATCGACAAGAGCGCACCGAGCGAACACCGCTCCGACGGACCATCCGTGAGGTATTCGTCGAGGCCCCAAACCCGGTAGTAGGTCACCGGGCCGTTTCGGTCTGCTCCCGATGCGACTTACGGGGCAGGCCGGACTCGGCAACGAGCTCACGAATCCTGCCCTGGTATGCGCGCACCTTCGCGTTGGCGGCGCTGCGCGCGCCATCGTCCAGTTCCCCGGCCGCACGGCGCTTCCACGCCCGCACCTGCCGCTCCAGATACCGCTGCTGCTGCGATTGCTCGTACGTCGCCCGCGACCGCTGCTCCTTGGGCCCCGGGCCTTTCGTCAGGCCGGGCAGGTAGGCCGAGATGCTGTGTCGGCAGTTCGGATGCAGCAGGCCGGCCGCACGGGCCTCCGGTAGGGACCCAGCGACCCGTACCCGGATAGTCCGGTCGTCCTTGGTGGCGTGCCGCATCTCCACCGTGCGGGTGCCTCCGGGCCCCTCCCGGGTCAGCACCTTCCCCTCCCATGGCTTGCACCGCGGGCACTCCTCCGGGGCGTCCGACACCACCACGAGGCTGACGCCGGCCGCCGCCAGCCGGTCCGTGTGCGCCTGCACCGCGGCCCGGCCCACCGCCGAGCGGGTCGCCATCTCCACGTACGAGGCCATGTTCCAGGCGTGGCCGCGCCGGTCCACGAAGCCGGTCACGCCCCGCTCGGCGAACTTCGCGAGCGCGCGGGCGGCCGCCTGCCTGCGCGTGTTCGCGCCCAACAGCGGAGCCGCCGACGCCTCAGCTACCACTTGCCGGTAGACGTCCACCGCGACCCGCAGAATCCGCAGATGCACCGGCGCGGTCTCGCGCACCAGCGCCGCGGCGAGCCGGTCGACCGCCGGGGCAGACGGCAGCGCCTCCGCCGCGACTACCGCCTGCCCCACCGACACCGCACCCAACTCCGCAACCGCGGCCTGCTGCCCGCGCTCGTACGCCTCCGCGACCGCCTGGCGGATCGCCCCAGACGCATCCACCTGGAGCGCCGCGATGACCGCCTCGATCGCCGTGCGGAAGTTCCCTAGCGCGGCCAGCTTCAGCTCCACCCACAGCGGAGAGTCGATCCCCTCGGCGATCGCATGCCGGAGCTTCTCGATCAGCGTGAGTTCCGCCTGCTCGTAGAGGCTGGACACCGCGGCCGCCAAGTCCTCAGCCATGCCAGGGCTGACCGGCATCGGGCACCTCCGCTACTAGCCGCCGGATCCGTCCCCGTCGGCGCCCTGGTCTCCCGGGCCGTCGTCGGTCTGGTCCCCGAAGTCGGGCCGGTCCGCTCCGAAGCGGGTGGGGTCTTCTGTAGCGCGCCCGGACTGCGCCAGGATGCGGTCCGTCTCGGCCTTCTGGTCCCGCTCGTCCCAGTCCGGGTGCACCAGAGCGACGAGCGTCTCGGTCGAGGCCGCCTCAGCCCGGCGCAGCAGCTCAGCCGTCTCGGCCAACGTCTTGATGTCGTCCTGTACCGAGTCCTGGAACCGCACCTCCGGCCGCTCGACCTCCACACCGCGGACGCCGGGGAAGAGGCCGGACGCTTCGAGGGCCAGCTGCGCCTCGATGATGTCCGCGATACCCACCTCGAACAGTTCGGCCTTCCGCGCGCGTGTGCTCATGCTGCGCGCGGTGCGGGCCTTGATCTCCGTGGCGGTGACCGCGGTTCCGCTGGAGTCGTCGCCGAAGGTGTTGCCGGAATATCCGGCGTTGCGGATGACCTTGCCCACCAGTTCCTCGATCGTGGCCCGGTGCTCCTCGTGCCGGATCGCGAACTGGTTCAGCGTGATCTGGTGGTCGGAGGTGGGCGGGATGTTCATCTCCACCATGACCTCGCGGTCTTCCCACGCTGCGCCCAGGCCGGGGCCGTTGCTGGTGAGGTAGCCGGAGGGGACCAGGATGCGGGATTTGGCGAGCCGGATGTCCCGCATCCACGAGGTGTAGGTCTCGTCGATGCTGCTGAGGAACGTCTCGGCGCCCTGGTAGTCCGACGTGCCCAGGCATGCGCCGCCGGGGATGTCACGCCAGTCAGGGGCGATCACGGTGTTCGGGACGTGCGAGACCGTGAGCCGCTTGCCGATGTCCAACTGCCGGGCCGGGACGAGGTTCCGGGTCTCTGCGAACGCGCCCAGGTCGATCGGCCTGCCGAGGTTGTCCTCCGTGCCCTCGTACACGCCGTGCAGGATCCAGCCCTGTTCGTGGCGCTCCAGGTGCCGGACGACCTTCTGTCCATCCACGGCGAGCACGGTCCAGAAGGTGACCGCGCGCAACCGGTCGTAGGCGAACTCGGGGGCCGCGCCGTCGGCGTGGACAGCGCTGATCCACGGCCGGTCACTGATCTGGTCGTCCCACACCAGCCGCAGGTACACGCTGCCGAGCGCCGCACTGACCTCGCCGCTTGCGATGAGGGTCTTCTTCAGCCCGAGGTCCATCACTTCTTCGAGGCGCTGCTGGGTGTCCTTGGCCTCGGCTTTCAGCGTGGGCGGCTCGGAGAACAGCAGGTCCGATGAGGTGCGGGCGAGGTCGCGGGCGAGCGGCATGTGCAGGTTGGCGCGCTTCTCGCCGAGCGGGGTGGGCTCGCCCCAGAACCAGCGGGCGATCGTGCCGACCAGGCCGCCGCGGTACTGGCTGGGCCTGTTCTGGGGCTGGCCGAAGCGTCCGCCGTCGCGGTGCCGGTTGAGGTACCGGTAGGCGAGCCGGTCGGGGTTCGCGGAGTACCAGGCCGACCAGTCCTCGAGGTCGGACCAGATCGCGGGGTTGATCGGCGGCCACGGGGCGCCCTTATAAGGGAGCGGCATCGGCCACCTCCTCGACGTTGCCCGGGTTCTCCAACTGGTCGGCCGCCGCGCGCAGGAACCCGGCCATCTCCCGGCGGAGAGTGGCCTCATCGAGCGCGCCATCGATTACCGGCACCGTGACGCTGCCCCAGCACGCCTCCGTTTCACCGACCCGGACGTGTACCGGCAGCTGAATGTCCACGGCCATCAGGCAGCCACCTCCAAGTCCGGGCGGACCAGGCCCCGCCACTCGTGCGCCGCGCTGTGCAGCCCATACCGCAGCGCGTCCACGCTGTGGTCATCCACCTTCAACGGCTTGTCCTCGCCCTTCTTCGCCGCTTTGTCGTCCCACGCGTACGCGGGCAGCTCCTGGAGGAGGCCGGCGCACGAGCGATGGATGGACAGCAGCCCCGAACCGAGCGCCACGCCCACCGAGCGGATGCCGTCCTTGACGTCGTTGTTCGCCTTCGCCACACCCGGTAGCCCGTCGGACCACAACTGCGTCATGAACGAGGCCGCGGACGGGTCCACGAACACCCACTGCGGGGCCACCCCTTGGGCGTCGCGATGCCGGTACGAGCCGAGCCAGTCCCGCACGCCGCGGCTGTACTCCGCGTCCGTCAGCTGCCGCCGCGCGACCCGCGAGTCATGCCGGTACTCGCTGGCCACGTACAGCCGATCGTCCGCGCCCACGCCGAGCAGCAGTCCGGCGAACGGGTTGATCGTGCCGTAGTCGATGCCCACAGCCATCCAGTGGCGGATCTCCGGGAGGATGTCGACGACGTGCCGGGCCTCGTCGAACATGTCGTAGACGACACCCTCGGCTAGGCACCACTCGCCGAGCACGAACCGGCGGTAGAACAGGCCCTGGTACTCGACTTTCAGCGCTGCGACGTAGGCCGGCGGCAGGTACGGGTTGTCGTCCAGGGAGAACGAGAAGCGGTGGACGTCGATCGCGGCCGAGTCGGACGAGGTGATGACGTTGCCCTCGCGGTCGAGGTGCAACTTCGCCCGGTCCAGGTACTTTCGCTTGAGCCAGTGGTTCGGGCCCTCGGGGTTGGTGGTGCCGAACCACTGCGCCCCCTCCACGCTCAGCCGGGTGCCGAGCATCTGGAAGAACGTCTCGGGGTAGGTCGTCACCTCGTCGCAGTACGCCCCGGCCAGCGTCAGGCCCTTGATCTTGTCCGCTGCCCGCTCGTCGTTGGCCCCGGCGACGTAGACCGTGCGGCCGAAGATGACGACCTCGCCCGCGCCTGCCTTGTAGTTGCAGCGCTTCACGCCAACCATCTCGATGATCGGGTCGATCACGTTGCGCTTCAGCGTCCGCTCGGTCTTCCCGACCATCAGCAGCGCGCCGGCCGGGCCGGTGCGGATGTACCGCAGCCACACCATGATGCTGGAGACCGTCTTGGAGGAGCGGACAGCGCCTTCCCAGAGGTTGCCGCGGGCGGTCGCCAGGCGTACGGCCTCGCGCTGCTTGCCAACGAGGGGAGCGATCACCGCGGTCACCCCCTGATCAGTCGCCCATCATTCCTCTCAGCCAGGCGTCCACAGCGGCCAAGCCCTGCTGGTCGGTCTCGGGCGGCACCAACTTCAGGCTCCGGTCGATCGCCTGGGCTGCGGTGGACATGAGTGCCCGCTTGGCGTCGGCCGGCGGCTCGGGGACGTCGCGTTCGTTGTAGTCGTTGTCCTTGCCGCCGAAGTTGTAGATCTTGGCGGGCTGCCACATCTGTTCCGTGAGGCGCTCGGCGTCGTCTTGGAGGGCTTCGGCGAGGATCGCGCGGCGTTCGGCGAGGTCAGCCATGCGCGCCCGCGTGGCCTCTTCGGTCCCGGTGCGGTCGAAGGACAGGCTGAGTTCGGCGGCGATGACGCTGATGGTGCGTCCGGATCGCTGGAGGCGGCGGGCGATCTCGTTGCGGGAGCAGCCTTCCGCGTGCAGGCGGCGGACGTCTTCGCGGGTCTCGTCGGTGACCGGGCGTGGTGTGGGCCGGGCCATGGTCACCTCCGGGCATGCGTCGGCCCGGCGCCGCAACGGTGCGGGCGGCCGGGCCGGGGGTGGTTCAGGGGCAGAGGGTCTTGCGGAGCGCGGCGTTGATGAGCTTGCCGTTCGCTTCGCTGACCGGGTGCTGGTCGTTGCCGAAGCGCTGGGCCGCGAAGTAGTCCGGTCTCTGGCCGCCGTTGTGGAGCGCCTGGCACTGGTTCCGGGCGTTGGTGATGGCCTTGTCCTCGTCGGCGATGATCTGCGGGTCGATGGCCTTGAGCGCGGCGATCAGTGCGGTCCGCTTGGCGCCGGTCGGCTCGGGTGGGATACCCAAGTCCTTCTCGATCTTGCTCTTGTCGACGGACGGGGTGGCGCTGGGCTTGCTGTTGTCGGCCTTGTCGTCGCCGCTGTCGCAGGCGGTGAGGGCGAGGAGGCAGGCGGCGGCTATGGCGGCGATGGCGATGTGTCGTGGCATGGGGGTGATGGTGCCCGATGTCCGACCTAAGTGTGAGGGAGTTGTGTTGCCCGTGATTGGTCTGTGACGCTAGACGGCCCCGCTGGAGTGAGCGGGGGCCGAGAGTCTGTTGTGTCCAGGCACGCCGGACGTGGGGCCAGTGTGCGGCATGATCCGCTGCCCGCGCAACTACGGTTGTAGTGCGACCTGCCAGCGGCCTTCGTCGTCCTGGAGCATCAGCCGCCCGCAGCGCGCGCACTGCCCGGTCGGGTGTGGGTCGGCCATCGTGCTGGTGTCGATCGGGTCGTGCTCGAAGCAGCTGCCGGTCTTCCGGAGGGCGATGGCGAGCGCGGCCGGGCTCCCGGGCTCGGGCTTGATACCGAGCAGATCGTGTTCGAGGACGGCGATGTGGGTGGGATTCGCGCGCGGGCGCTCGGGGGCGGACGCCGGGCGCCGACGGGGCCAGAGCTTCACGTTGCCTCCGTGGGTGAAGTGCCGCCGCCCCGCCGGTGATCGACGGGGCGGTAGGTCCGAGTGCTGCGCAGCCCACGCAGTTCGGGTAGGGACTCGTCCAGCGTACGGCGAGGATCCGACAGCGGCTCGGCCATAGGCTGGCGCGCATGGGTGGGATCGACTGGGGTGACGCCCCTACATGGGTCGCTGGGGCATTCGCAGCTGCGGCCGCATACTACGCGCGGGGGACGCTGCGGAGTCAGCAGAAGCAGATTCAGGAGCAGCGGGAGTTCATTGCCGAGCAGTCGGCAACGATGGCTCTGGAGCGGGCCGAGCTTAGTGCCGCAGCCGAGGACCGCAGAACTGCGCAGGCACGACAGATCAGGATGAGGCCACAGACCGATGGAGGCCGCGACGATGGCGGCGGCGGACGGGTTGGGTATGACCACTGGCGGGTGCACGTGGACAACGGGAGCGATAGCCCAATCCACGACATACACATGCGCTTTGGAACTGCCTACGTCGCGGTGTCAGCTACCGAGCAGGAGGCTGCGCGCCTCCCCGACGCTGGCCGGCGCCCACCTCGCGTCCACCTGATCGGCCCCCGGCGCACCGTCACCTTTGAGTCCCAGAGCGGGACCGAAGCGTTCGTGGACAATAACCGTCCGCATGTCTACTTCACGGATGACGTGGGTGTTCGTTGGCATCTTGATCAAGACGGGAAGCTCGAAGAACACCTTCAAGGGCAGCCGGAATAGATGAGGCCCCGCCGCGACGGGGGACGCGGCAGGGCCTCGGTGCCGGGCACTACCCGGCGTGAGCCTCCAGGGTGGCAGGCCGTCAGAAGTTGCCGTTGGCCAGGATCTCGCCCTTGGCGTCGTAGACCGTTACGAGCCCGTTCTTGGAGTCCCTCCAGTCCGCGAACGCGGAGGCGAGCAGCTTGCCGTCGGACGCGTGCGGACCCATCATGCCGCCGGCGTAGTCCGTCCACACCTCGGCCGAGTCGAGCACGTCGTTCTGCTCGTCGGCTCCCTGAACCTTGGTCACGTGCTGGACGGCAGTCTTCTCGGTGGGGGTGCCGTTCTTGGTGACGAAGTCCTTGAACTGCTGCGCCTGGGGCTTGTCTGCCGGCTTGTCCTCAGCTGGCTGAGCGTCGGTCTTCTTCTCGGTCTTCGGCTCTTCCGGCGCGGCGGCCGCGGTGTCGGACTTGCCGGAGTCGCTGTCGTCCTTGCCACCCCCGGTCGCCACGCTGATGACGACGATGAAGACGATCAGCGCGCCGATGGCGGTGAGGAGCTTGTGCCGGGCGAACCAGCTGCGCTGTGCGGTCTCCGGAGTTGTGTTCGACATGTAGAGATCCTCTTGAGGTGATGTGGATGCGGGGTGGCTGATGTGTGACTGTCGGGCGGGCCGATGGGTTGTATGCGGCCTCACGGCTTTTTGTCGCGCTTGGGCTGGACGGGCTCGGTCCACCCGCCGGTGCTGGGCGAGTACCGCCGAGAGTGCTGCGGCTCGGCCTCGGCGCGCTTCGGGTCGCGGATGGGCATGTCCTTGCGTAGGGGTGCCACGATGGGGCTCCTCGTCTCGTTCGGGATGGGGAACCCGGGGCGGTCGACGGCTTGGCGGCATGGCGGCCGCCCCGGGAGCTGATGGGTCAGGCGCTGCGCTGGCGGCGCATCTCGGCCTTGATGTCCTCGTTGGAGGCGCCCGCGTCGAGCGCGCGGCCGACGGCCCGCATGACCTGGCGCGGGTCGGTGAGGCACTCGGGGCCGCCGTGTTCCAGCACCTCGCGCGCGGCCTCGCGAACGGCCTCTTCCTTGGTCATCTCGTGTCCTCTCGGTGGGTAGACGGGGCGGTAGATCGCCGGGTAGACGGCGGTAGATGAGCGGTAGACGTGCAGGTAGACCAGGGGGTAGACGGTCACGCGGCCCGGTCGGCGGCCTCGCCTGGGGAAGGGGCCGGGAGGTCGTCACGGTGGACCCCGTACGCCACCCGGCCGGCCACCTTCACCGACCTCCTGACCGGCACCCCCTGGGCCTCCAGACGGGAGCGCAGTTCGGCCACCTCCCAGCCCTCCCCCTGGCCGTGCTCCTGGAGGTGGGCGAGGACCGCCGAGAGGTGCACCCCGGGGCGGTCGCCGATGAGGTCGGCGAGGAGCTGCCGGACGGCCTCCAGGCCGGGGACCAGGGGGGCCTGCTCGGGCTCGTCATCGGAGGCGTCCTCGACGTCCTCGCTGGAGGCCGGGCGGGAGGCGCGCCAGGCGGCGATGAGCCACCCCGCGGTGAGCACCCACATGAGCCACGGGCGGGCGCGGACGACGAGGCACACCACGACCCCCGCACCGGCGAGGACCACGGCGCGGACGATGGGGCCGAGGGCCGCCTTCCAGCCGGTCAGATCGTCCCGGTAGCTCTTGCGGCACCAGGCTGCAGCCCACTTGGCGCGGCGCTGGGCGACGATCGCCGACCCGGTGCGGATGCGGTTGGCTGCACGGCGGAGGGCGGTCACAGGACGCCCTGCCCTTCCAGTGCGGCCTTGAGCCCGTCTCCCAGGTGGTTGGCGGCGCTGGGGAGGCCACCGAGCATCCCGGCTACGCCTGCGGTCATGCACAGCGTCGCGCCGACGAACGCCCCGCCGGCCATGCGGCGCCGGTTCTGCTTGCCCGCGGCTTTCCACGCGGCAGCAACGACCATGGTCAGCAGGAAGACGACGACACCGCCCTCCGGGGTGAGCCGGTCGAAGGTGCCGCGGGACAGGCCGGTGTCCTGGGTGCCGGTGGTGCCGGGGATGGCCTTGTACCCGGCGGTGTTGGCGCTCTGGACGGAGCATCCGGCGAGCCAGCCGAGGAGGCCGCCGGCGCAGATGGTGGAGAAGGCGCCGAGCAGCGCCGATTGGGCAAAGGGTACGAGGTCTTTCAGGTTGCGCCCTCCGCGCCACCAGGGGCGCAGGTTGAAGTACAGCACGGCGAGGCTGATGGCGGCCCCGGCGAGGGAGAGGCGGTTGCTGGTCACGGTCGGACTCCGGTGAGCAGGGTGATGGGGTCGTACCAGCCGAGGGCGCCGGTGCCGCCGATAACGGCGGTGGCGAGGAGGGCACGGGCCCACCAGGTGTGGCGGCGGCGGTTGATGAGGAGAGCAATGGTCAGGGCGACTCCGGCGAGGGCGTAGGCGGCGCCGATGGAGCCGGTGTCGCGTGCGTCGGAGAGGGTGGCGGCCCATGCGGTGGCCAGGCTGTGGCCGTAGGCGGGGTAAGGGACCACGGCGGCGGCGAGGCCGATGATGGTCTGCCGGGGCCGGATCCAGTCGGCGAGGCGCTCCCAGATGGAAGGGCCCTCGAGCTCCGGCTCGGGCGCGACGACGATGTGGGTGTGGACGTGGTGGACCTCGATCGCAGCCGGAGGCGGGACCTTGGCGGGCGGAGGAGGCGGCGCGGCGCGCCAGGGCGGGATGAAGTCGGGCCCGAGCGGGGGCTGCGGCGGCGCGCCTGCGGCGGGCGGGAGCGGGGTCCCGGCGGGGTAGACGCGGGCCGGGATGATCGGGTCGTCGCTCACTTCCGCCTCCGGATCATGGCGAGGAGGGCGAGCATCAGGCCGAGCGCGAGGCCGAGGAGCCAGGCGCGGCGGCGCTCGTCCCGGGTGGCCGCTGCGGCGATCAGCGCGGTGGCGGCGATGGCGGTGTAGAGCCAGGGCATGAGGGCCTCAGTGGAAGTAGGGCGCGGCGATCGCGGCGAGGGTGACGGCGAGGCTGGCGCCGACGAGGGCAGTGAGCACGGCCCGGGCGCCGGCGGTGGGCGCGCGGCGGGGCCAGATGGCGACGGTGAGGGCGGCGGTCATGGCCAAGCCGACGAACACGGGTGCGGCGGCGGACATCAGGCGCTCCGGCGGATACCGCGGAGATACCGGTCCACCGTGTCCGGACGCGCATCCGGATCGGCCACCTTGTGTACGTAGGCCAGCACCTTCGCCGGATCTTCAATGCCGCTGGCGTAGGCGGTGCGTACAGCCTCGCGAACGCTCGGCCGGAGGGGGCGGACAGTGTCCGGATCGGGGGCCGGACTGGTGTCCGTGTCCGGATCCGTGTCCGGACTGGCCATCCCGTACGCGGCAAGCATCGCGGCGTGCCGCTCCTGCATGCGGGTCAGCTGCCGCTGCTGCGCTGCGAGCGCCAGCTGGGCGCCGAGCTCCCCGCGACGGACGTTCAACCACTTTTGCGTACGGGCCGGGAGAGGCTGTGCGGTGTGGTTCAGCACCAGCTGCCACAGACCCTTGGCGATCGCGGAGATGGCGGCACCCGCCACACCGACGGCCTTGCCCGCGTCGAGGCAGCCGTGGGTGGCGATCGCGCCCATGGCGATGGCCAGGGCTACATACCCGGCGATCCGGGGTGCGCGGGCCCGGTCGGGGTCGTAGCGGGCAAGCCACTCCAGCGCCATGCAGGTGATCCACGCAGCGTCATAGACGAGGGCGGCGGGGTAGGCCGCGGCGGCCGGGGCGGCGCGGTCGAGGAGAGCGCCACCGGAGACGGTGGACCAGGCGACGGAGACCGCAGTGAGGCCGATGGCGATGGCGGTGACGGCGTTGAGGACGATGTGGTCCCAGTCCGGGGGCGGCACGGGGATCTCGACGGGGTAGTCCTCGGTGATGAGGCGGGTCTCTCCAGCCTCGGTGTGGGGGACTTCGCGGGTGCGCCAGACGGTGCGCGTCTTCACTGTGTGCTCCTGGAGCGGAGAAGGGGCCGGGCCCCGCTGGGGGATTTGCGGGGCCCGGCCGGTCTGTGGGGTCAGCGCGTGACCTGGAGGGTGATGGCCACGGCGAGAATCACGACCTGCGCGACGATCGCGATGAGGCAGAAGGCCCGCATCAGTTGGCGGCCTTCACGTGGCCGGAGAAGACCGCGACGTCGGCCAGGCCGGGCGCGATCTCGACCTGGAGGTAGTCCTCGTCGGCGGGCAGCGAGCATGCGACCGGGACGGTGTTCGTGCGGCCCGGGAGGAGGCGCGTCGCCGGGATGCCGTCCAGGCCGTGCTCGCTGTCGAAGATCTCCTCACTGGGGCTGCTCTCGCGCTGGCAGGTGAGGTAGACACCGGACAGGTCGGCGGCCTTGTCGCCCTTGTTCTCGAAGGTGATCGAGAAGCGGATGAAGGGCGTGTTCTCGGGCGCCGCGTACGGGCCGGAGGTGCCTCGCTTGAAGCCGCCCAGGGAGATGTTGACGCCGTCCTCGTATGACGCGGTGTCGTCGAGGGCGAGGGCGATCATGCCGTCGTCGGGGCTGTCGTCGGGCTCGCCGGTCGGGACGTCCGGGGTGCTGGGGTCGGCGCCGTCGCCGGTCGCGCTCGGTTCGGCGGACTCCACGATGCGCTTCGCGGTGTTGCCGCTGTCGGTGGAGCAGCCGGTGAGGGCCAGGGCGGCGAGCGCGGCGGCGATGGTCAGGGTCGTGGCGCCGCGAGCGAGGCCGCGGCGGGCGGCCTTCGCCTTCGAGGCGCTGTCGAGTTCGGCTCGGGCCTCGGCACCGGTGGCGTAGTCCTCGCGGCAGGCGTCGACCGTCGCCTCCTCGGTGGCCTTGGCGGAGAG
>NZ_JAAAYH010000140.1:0-19549 GCF_018035285.1 Streptomyces sp. MK37H
GCCCGATCCGCCGCCCGGGGCGGCCCGCCTAGGTTCGGGCCATGACATCCACCAAGGACACCTCCCCGCTCGCCGCCGTATCGCATCTGCTCTCCTTCACCCTCGTCGTCGGCGGCGGAAGCGGTCTGCTGCACGAATGGTGGGGCTGGCTCCACTTCATGCGGTTCGTCCGCTTCCTCGTCCCGGATGGTTATGAGGTCTACAGCTATGTGGTGATGGTCGTCCTCGGCCTGGCGGTGGGCGCGGCGGGCGGTGCGCTCAGCGATCGAAGCCGTGGATGAGACCGCGGCCGGTGACCGCTCGGGTCACCGGCCGCGAGCCCGCCTCACTTCCGCGTGGCGATCCGCATGAAGGTGATGGAGTTGGCCGGGAAGGTGTAGCTGAACGTGCTGTCCACACCGTCGAACGTGGAACTGCTCGGCTTGATGGGCTGATCCGTGGCGGTGTTCACCGCGTCCGGGTCGCCCTGGAGCGTGGTCAGCCGTGCGGTCCGCCGGACCTTGACCCCCTGGCCGAGGTCGATCCGGGTGCGGGCGGCGGCGTCTTGGGCGTTGACCACCTTGACGATGAGCTCACCGGTGGCCTTGTCGCGGGTCACCACCTGGCGGAACGGCTCGGCCACCTTGTCATCGGTGAACGCGCCCCACTTCTTCCCGTCCAGGTACAGCGTCACCTGCCGGCCGCGGACCTCGGTCCGCACGTCGTACGCCCGGCCCGTCTCGATCCTCGTGCCGTCCTCGGCCATCGTCTGCTTGGCGCCGTCCGTGGCCTTCTCCACGGCGGACCGGGTGTTGCCCCAGCCGCCGAGGTTCCACCAGTAGTAGTTGCCGGTGTCCTTGACCCCGAAGGCGATGAGGAAGCCCTCGCTGCCCGCGCGCTTGGTGGCCTTCAGCTTCAGGTCGTAGTTCTGCCAGCCGCTGTCGCCCGCGATGACCATCGTGTTCTCGGCGGCGGTGTCGGACTGGACGTACGCGCCGTCCCGCACCTGCCAGGAGCCGGTCCCGGTGGCCTTGGTCCACTTGCCGTCGCCGCCGGAGAAGTCGTCGCTGAGCAGGGTGGACCCGTCCGCCGAGGTGACCTGGACATCGTCGTACGCGGCGCTGGTGGCCCAGGTGGACAGGCCGACGGCGCCGGTGATCGGGCCGGAGGGGAGGGACGGGGTGGCGGACGCCTGGCTCGGCACCACCTGGTCCCCGACATTGTTCATGAACAGCTTCTGGGCCTCATAGCTGGTCGAGCCCCAGGCGGCGGCGTTGTCGAACCAGATCAGATCCGGCCGCCACTGGATGTAGTCCTCGTTGGCCAGCAGCGGGGCGTAGGAGGCCATCTTCACCACATCGGCGTTGCGCTCCAGGCCGGTCATGTACGCGGCCTCGGCGAGGGAGTTGGAGAAGCGGTTGTCCTGCGAGGCGTATTCGCCGAGGAACACCTTCGGGCCCTGGCGGTCGTAGGAGTCATAGCGGTTGTTGTTCTCCAGGAACCACCGCGGGCTGTTGTAGTAGTGCTCGTCGACCATCTTCACCTTGGCCGCGCGGTTCAGCTCCCACGCGCGGTCGAAGGTGACACCGCTGTCGTCGGGCCCGGAATTGCTGATCACCGTGATCTCCGGGTGCTTCGCCTCGATGGCCTCGCGGAACTCGGTGAAGCGCTCGAAGAAGGCGTCGGGGAGGTTCTCCTCGTTGCCCACCTCCAGACGGTCCAGGCCGAAGGGGGTCGGATGGCCCATCTGTGCGCGCTTCTTGCCCCAGGTGGAGGTCACCGGCCCATTGGCGAACTCGATCAGGTCGAGGGTGTCCTGGATGTGGCGCTTGAGCAGCTCGGGGTCGTCGGTGGCCTTGTTCTGGCCGCAGCCGGTGACGAGCGCGGGCACCACGGGCAGCGGTGTGGCCCCGATGTCCTCGGCGAACTGGAAGTACTCGTAGTAGCCGAGGCCGTAGGACTGGTTGTAGCCCCAGAAGTTGGCGTTGGTGGGCCGCTCCTCGACCGGGCCGACGGTGTCCTTCCACTGGTAGGACCGCTTGCGCTCCCAGCCCGGCGCCTCGTACGACTTGTGGCTTCCGGTGTTCACCAGACAGCCGCCCGGGAAGCGCAGGAAGCCCGGCTTCAGCGCGGCGATCTTCTCCGCCAGGTCCTTGCGCAGCCCGTTCGGGCGGCTCTGGTAGGTGTCCCGGGGGAAGAGGGAGACCATGTCGAGCCGCACGGTGCCGCCGCCGCCCGCGGTCACCGCGAGCCGTCCGGTGGTGTCCGTGGCGCGCGCGGTGAGCGTCCCGGTGTATTTCGTCCAGCGGTCCCCCCGCACGGTGGCGCGCAGCGGCGTGGCGAGCGCGGTGGAACCCGAGGCGGTGTGCAGACCGATCGTCAGCGGGGTGCCCGTGGGATTCTCGGTGCGGGCCCACACCGAGAAGTCGTACTTCTTTCCGGCCTGGACCGCGATGCCGGTGTTGTAGCCGGAGTTGGTGACGCCGTACCCCGCCCCGGCGCCGCCACCGTCCCCGTGGAGGTCCAGCCGCAGATAGTCGCGGTTGTTCTCATTGAGCCGCGCCGCGTCGTTCACCACGCGCGCCGTGCCGGTGGCGCCGCCGGTCGCGGTCTCGGTCCACGAGGTGAGCGGGGTGTACGAGGCGTTGTCGGCGGCGTCGTACTCGAAGGACCGGTTCTGGACGAGCTCGGCGTACAGCCCGCCGTCCGCCGCGCGGTTGATGTCCTCGTAGAAGACGCCGTACATCGCGTCGTCGATCTCCGGGCCCGCGCGGTCCGGATCGACGGTGATCGAGTAGTCGGTCACGGCCGAGGAGGAGGCCCCGGCGGCCGTGGGGTCGGTGAGCAACGCGGCGGCGAGCGAGGTGGTGAGCAGAGCGCTCACGGTGAGGCCGAGGCCCCGTCTGGTACGTCCCGTTGATCGCATGGCGACTCCTGTACCGCAGAATGTTCGAAATATCGGACACTGCTCAGTACTTCGAACGGACGATAGGCAGGGGACCGACGGGGCGTCAATGGCCGGTGCGCGACGGTCAGTCCGCCGGACGCGGCGGCGCCGTCGTACCGCGGACCTCGAGGACCGGGGCGGTGAGGGCCACCTCGCCGGGGCGGGCGGGGTCGGCGATCCGGTCGAGCAGGCGGCGCGCGGCGCGGCGGCCGATGTCATGACCCGCGTTGTCCACGGTGGTGAGCCACAGATGACGCAGCCGCGCGAGATAGGTGTTGTCGTAGCCGACGAGGGAGAGGTCGCCCGGCACCCGCAGGCCGAGCTCCTCGGCGGCCGACAGGGCGCCCACCCCGGCCATGTCGTTGAACGCGAAGACGGCGGTGGGCCGGTGCGGCGCGCTCAGCAGCCGGACCGTGGCCCGGTAGCCGCCCTCCTCGGTCAGATCGCCCTGCTCCACGGTCGCCGACCCGGACAGGCCGTGCTCGCGCATGACCGCCTCGAAGCCACGGCGGCGCAGTTCGCCCACCACGCCCTGTCCCGCGATATGGGCGATGTGCCGGTGGCCCAGGCCGATGAGGTGCTCGGTGGCCAGGCGGGCGCCGAGCTCGTCGTCGCCCGCGACGATGTCCACGTCGGGCAGCACGGGCTCGCGGGTGCCCGCGACCACCGTGGGCACCCGCGCGGCCGCCGTGCGCACCGCCGCCGGGTCCGGGAGCGTGCCCACGGCGATCAGGCCGTCCACCCGCAGCTCGGTGAAGGTGTGGGTGAGGTCCTCGCCGAGCCGCCGGTTGAGCCGGCCGTCGGCCAGCAGGGTGCGCAGACCGCTCGCGTACAGCTCGGAGTTGAGGCCGTCGAGCAGCTCCACGAACCAGGGGTTGCGCAGGTCGTTGAGGAGCACCCCGACGGTCCGGGTGCGCCGCTCGCTGAGGCTGCGCGCGGCGGCGTTGGGCCGGTAGCCGAGCTCCTCGACGGCGGCCAGGACGGCCCGCCGCTTCTCGGGGCGCACCTGCTGGGAGCCGCGCAGCACCAGGGAGACCAGCGACTTCGACACTCCGGCCCGTTCGGCGACATCGCGGATCGTCGGTGGTCTCATGGTCTGGACCGTTCCACAGGGTGAACGCGGTTGTCAAAGGGGTTGACACCTGCGGAGAGGGCTTTCAGTGTGGGCCGAGAGAGATCTGGAACGGTCCAAAGAGGGGCAGTCATGGTGAGTACGCTCGGGGTCGCCGTCGTGGGATTCGGCTGGATGGGACGGGTGCACACCCAGGCGTACGTCCGGCTGCCGCACCACTTCCCGCAGCTGTCCGTACGGCCCGAACTGGTCGCCGTCGCCGACGAGGTGCCCGGCCGGGCCGAGGAGGCCACCGGGCGGTACGGCTTCGCCACCGCCGCCCGGGACTGGCAGGAGGTCGCCGCCGACCCCCGCGTCCAGGCGGTGAGCATCGCCGCGCCGAACTTCCTGCACCGCGAGATCGGCGTCGCCATGGCCCGGGCGGGCAAGCACATCTGGATCGAGAAGCCGGTCGGGCTCACCGCCGACGACGCCCGCGCCGTCGCCGGGGCCGTGGCCGAGGCCGGGGTCCAGGGCGCGGTCGGCTTCAACTACCGCAACGCACCCGCCGTCCAGACCGCCCGCGCCATGATCGCTGCAGGGGAGATCGGCACCGTCACCCATGCCCGGGTCCGTCTCTTCAGCGACTATGCCGCCCACCCCGAAGGTGCCCTGACCTGGCGGTACGAACGGGCGCGTGGCGGCAGCGGAGTGCTGGGCGACCTCGCCTCGCACGGGGTGGACCTGGCCCGCTTCCTGCTCGGCGAGATCGACGCGCTGACCGCCGACACCGCCGTGTTCGTGCCCGAGCGGGCCCGCCCCACCGGCGCCACCGCCGGTCACACCCGGGCCACCGGCGGCGACCTGGGCCCGGTGGAGAACGAGGACTACGTCTCCTGCCTGCTGCGCTTCGCCTCCGGTGCCCGCGGGGTGCTGGAGGCGTGCCGGGTCTCGGTCGGCGAACAGAACACCTACGGCTTCGAGATCCACGGCACCAAGGGCGCGGTGTTCTGGGACTTCCGGCGCATGGGCGAACTCGGCGTCAGCCAGGGCACCGCGTACCAGGACCAGCCCGTGTCCACCGTGTACGTCGGCCCCGGACACGGCGAGTACGCCGCCTTCCAGCCCGGCTCGGCCAATGGCATGGGCTATGACGATCTGAAGGTGATCGAGGCGTACCACTTCCTGCGCTCCATCGCCGAGGGCACCGCGTATGGCGCCACCCTGGACGACGCCGTGCACAGCGCCACCGTGCTGGACGCCATGACCCGCTCCGCCGACCTGGGCACGTGGGTGAGCCCGGGCTGAGCGAAGCGGCGGACGCCAGGGTGACTTCCGGCCCATGGCGGCCGCAGTGAGCACACGGGGCCGAACCGGCGTACTGGAGGGGGCGGGGAACCGCGCCACGCACCCTCGACGCCGGAGGTACCTCACCCGTGACCACCACGACCGAAGCGGCCTCGACCGAAGTGGCCTCGACCGAAGTGGCCTCGACCGAAGCGGCCTCGACCGAGGCCGGCCGCCGCGACGCGGGCGATCCGCGGGGCGGGCGGTTCGATTGCTCCCTCGGGCTCATCATGCTGCTGCTCGTGGTGGTGGTCGCGCAGGGGCCGGTCCGCCGGGCGCTGTCGGCTCCGGTGGCGCAGAGCTGGATGACCGTGTTCACCGCGGTGGTCCTCCAGGCCCTGCCCTTCCTCGTGCTCGGGGTGCTGCTGTCGGCGCTCATCGCGGTGTTCGTCCCGCCGTCGTTCTTCGCCCGCGCGCTGCCGCGGCGGCCCGCCGTCGCGGTGCCGGTGGCGGGCGTGGCCGGGGCGGTGCTGCCCGGCTGTGAATGCGCCTCCGTACCGGTGGCCGGGGCGCTGGTGCGTAGGGGCGTCACCCCCGCGGCCGCGCTGGCGTTCCTGCTGTCCGCCCCGGCGATCAACCCGATCGTGCTGACCGCCACCGCGGTCGCGTTCCCCCGCCAGCCGCAGATGGTGTTCGCCCGGTTCGTGGCGAGTCTGTTCGTGGCGTGTGCGATGGGCTGGCTGTGGCAGCGGCTGGGGCGGGCCGACTGGCTGCGCCCACCGGCCCGCCCCGCCTTCCACGGCCACGGAAAGGGCGCCGCGTTCTGGTCGTCCGTACGCCACGATGTGATGCACGCCGGTGGCTTCCTCGTCGTCGGCGCGATGGCCGCGGCCACCCTCAAGGCCGTGGTCCCGGCGAGCTGGCTGCGCGGCGCGGCCGATGACCCGGTCGTGTCGATCCTCGCCCTGGCGGTCCTCGCGGTGCTGCTGTCGATCTGCTCCGAGGCCGACGCCTTCGTGGCCGCGTCCCTGTCGCAGTTCTCGCTCACCGCCCGGCTCGCGTTCCTCGTCGTCGGGCCGATGATCGACCTGAAGCTGTTCGCCATGCAGACCGGCACGTTCGGCCGTGGGTTCGCGCTGCGGTTCGCGCCCGCCACCTTCGTCCTCGCCGTCCTGGTGTCGACCCTGGTCGGGGCGGTGCTGCTGTGAACCGGAAGGCTCAGGCGATCGTGT
This sequence comes from Streptomyces sp. MK37H, assembly GCF_018035285.1. Classification (NCBI taxonomy): domain Bacteria; kingdom Bacillati; phylum Actinomycetota; class Actinomycetes; order Kitasatosporales; family Streptomycetaceae; genus Streptomyces; species Streptomyces sp. MK37H. The sequence continues at coordinate 6,497 of NZ_JAAAYH010000140.1, forward strand.
TGTTCCTGGTCGGCGGGGCGGTGCTGCGGGCCGGATCCACCGACCTCTATCTGCGCTATGTGAAGGCGGGGCTGCGCCCGTTGCTCCTCGCGGCCGGTGTCGTCCTGATGGCGGCCGCCGTCGCCACCGTCTGGTACGAGCGGCGGACGCGCCCGGCCGGTGAGGACGCGGGGGAGGGCGAAGGCGGCCACGCCCACCGGGAGCCCCGCGTCTCCTGGCTCCTCGTGCTTCCGCTGTTCGCCCTCATCCTGGTGGCGCCGCCCGCGCTCGGCTCGTACACGGCCATGCACACCGGCACGGCGCTGCAACGCCCTTGGGGCTTCCCCGCCCTGCCCGCCGGGGACCCGCTGCCGCTCAATGTGGCCGACTACGCCGGGCGCGCGGTGTACGACCACGGGCGCTCCCTGGAGCACCGGAGGGTCAAAATCACCGGCTTCGTCGCGCTCGACGGCCACGGCGCCCCCTACCTCGTCCGGATGGCGCTCAACTGCTGCGCCGCCGACGCCCAGCCCGTCAAGATCGGCCTGACCGGGCGGATCCCCGCGGTGCTGGAACCCGACACCTGGCTCCAGGTCATCGGCACCTACACCCGCAAACGGACCAAGGACCCGGTGGGCGGTGGCGCCATCCCGTACCTCGAGGTCAGCCGGGCCAGGCCGGTCCCGGCCCCGCGCGATCCGTACGACGAGAGCTGGAACGGCTGAACGACGGGAGCTGGAGCGGCTGAACCTCGAGAGCTGAAGCGGTTGGGGGCTGACCGCTCGTCAGGCCACCCCGTCCCGCCCCGCCACCCGGCCGATACAATCCGCCGCGCGGCTGCTGATCTTGGGGCAGTGGGCGGCCGACCATAGGAGTCCTTCCTGCCACCACCCTGGGAGCCGACCATGGAGCACACCTCGCCCGTACGTACGGCCACCGCACCACTCGGGCCACCGCCGCCGTTCGACCCGGAACTCACCACGGCGCTCGCGGCCATCCATGAGCTCCTGCCGCCCGGCGGCTCCGGGGCCGATCCGGGTGCGACGCCCCCTCAGGACGTGCCCGGCATGGAGCCGGTGACGAACGAGGCCCTGGAGCGCGACGGGGTATTCCGGGTCGAGGAGCGGTCCGTCCCCGGCCCGGTGGGCGCGCCGGACGTCTCCCTGCTGATCTGCCGCTTGGCGGACGCGGCCACTCCGGTGCCCGCGCTCTACCACATCCACGGGGGCGGTATGACGGTCGGGGACAACCGCACGGGCGTGCCGGAGATGCTCGACCTCGCCCAGGAGCTGCGGCTCTCCGTGGTCTCCGTCGAGTACCGCCTGGCACCCGGGACCCAGCACCCCGGACCGGTCGAGGACTGCTACGCCGGTCTGGTGTGGACGGCCGAACACGCCGCCGAGCTCGGCATCGACCCCGGACACCTCATCGTCGTCGGGGGCAGCGCCGGTGGCGGCCTCGCTGCCGCGGTCGCCCTGATGGCCCGGGACCGCGGCGGCCCCGCCCTGTTCGGACAACTGCTGATGTGCCCCATGCTGGACGACCGCAACGACACGCCCTCCGCCCTGCAGATGGCAGGAGTCGGGGTGTGGGACAGGGCTGCCAATGAGGCCGGGTGGACTGCGCTGCTCGGCGCCGCACGCGGTGGTGACGACGTGTCGCCCTACGCCGCACCGGCCCGGGCGACGGACCTGTCCGGTCTGCCCCCCGCGTTCATCGACGTAGGGGCCGCGGAAACCTTCCGCGACGAGGACGTCGACTACGCCGGCCGCATCTGGCGAGCCGGGGGACAGGCCGAACTGCACGTCTGGCCGGGTGCCTTCCACGGATTCTCGGGCATGGCACCGCGGGCGGCCGTCTCGCGGGACGCCCGGGAGGCGCGGCTGCGGTGGCTGCGCAGGCTCCTGGCCCACTGACGGCGGCCGCGTAGGGACGGTCGTGTGGTGATCCGTAGGCGGACCACCGCACGACCGTGAGAGTCAGTGGTCAGTGGGACTCGCGGGGCACCGGATGTCCGCTGCCGCCGACCAGGAAGTCCAGGTCCAGGCCCTGGTCCGCCTGCAGCACATGCTCGGTGTAGAGCCTGCTCCAGCCCCGGTCGGCGACCGGCGGCGGGGGCTCCCAGGCGGCCCGCCGGCGCTCCAGCTCCTCCTCGCCCACCTCCAGGGTCAGCGTACGCGCCGGGACGTCCAGGGTGATCCAGTCGCCGTCGCGCACCAGCGCCAGCGGGCCGCCGACGGCGGACTCGGGGGACACATGGAGCACCACGGTGCCGAAGCCGGTGCCGGACATCCGGCCGTCACAGATGCGCACCATGTCCTCGACGCCCTTGCGCAGCAACTTGGGTGGCAGCACCACATTGGACACCTCGGGCATGCCCGGGTAACCGCGCGGGCCGCTGCCCCGGATCACCAGCACGGTGTTCTCGTCCACCGGCAGATCCTCGTCCGCGTGCACGGCGAGGTAGTCCTCCGGGGTGTCGAACACCAGGGCCTGGCCGCGGTGGGTGAGCAGATGGCGCGATGCGGCGGACTGTTTGATCACCGCGCCGTTCGGTGCGAGATTGCCGCGCAGTACGGCGGTGCCGGTGCCCGCCTCCTGGAACGGGTCGTCCAGCGTCCGGATCACCTCACGGTTCCAGCACTCGGCGTCGGCGACGTTCTCCGCCACCGTACGGCCGGTCACCGTGGTCGGCTCCGGGTGCAGCAGCGCGCCCAGCTCGCGCATCACCACCGGCAGCCCACCGGCGTAGCAGAAGTCCTCCATCAGGAACCGTCCGGAGGGCTGCAGATCGACCAGCGTGGGCACCTCCCGGGCCAGCGCGTCGAAGTCGTCGAGAGCCAGCGGCACCCCCAGCCGCCCCGCGATGGCCAGCAGATGGATCACCGCGTTGGTGGAGCCGCCGATGGCCGCGTTGACCCGGATCGCGTTCTCGAACGCCTCCCGGGTCATGATCTGCGACGGCCGCAGATCCTCCTCCACCATGGCCACGATCCGCTGCCCGGCGCGCTGCGCCGTCTCGTACCGCCGCGAGTCCACCGCCGGCCAGCTCGCCGAGTACGGCAGCTGCATACCGAGTGCCTCGGCCATCGACGCCATGGTGGACGCGGTGCCCATGGTCATGCAGTGCCCGTTGGACCGGGCCATACAGCCCTCGGCGAAGAAGCACTCCTCCTGGGTCATCCGCCCGGCCGCCAACTCGGCCTCGAACCGCCACACCTGGGTGCCCGAGCCCACATCCCCGCCCCGGTACTTGCCGTTCAGCATCGGGCCGCCGGTGACCATGATGGCCGGCAGATCGACGCTGGAGGCGGCCATCAGCAGACCCGGGGTGGTCTTGTCACAGCCGGACAGCAGCACCACACCGTCCAGCGGATTGGCCCGCATCAGCTCCTCGGCCTCCATGGCCAGCAGATTGCGGTACAGCATCGCGGTGGGCCGCATCAGCGTCTCGCCCAGCGCCATCGCGGGGAACTCCAGCGGAAAGCCACCGGCCTGCCACACCCCGCGCTTCACCGACTCCGCCACCCGCTGCAGATGGCTGTTGCAGGGCGCCAGCTCCGACCACGTCGTGGCGATGCCGATCACCGGACGGCCGTCGAACACCTCACTCGTATGGCCCTGGTTGCGCATCCAGGACCGGTAGACCATCCCGGACCGGCCCTCCGCGCCGAACCAGGCCGCGCTGCGCCGGCGGCCGTGTGTTCCCGTGTCAGTCACTTCTGCACTCCCTCTGGCGATCCTTGTCAGTGAAGGGTGATGACGTTTCCGGTGATGAGCGCGGCCTCGTCCGAGGCGAGGAAGACGATGGTCTTCGCGACCTCGGCCGGATCGGCGACATGGAAATGGGTGGCGCTCGCTGCGACGAACCGCCGGACCTCGTCCGTGACCCACCCGGTGTCGGTCACGGGCGGCTGCACCACATTGGCCGTGATGCCGAGGTCGGCCAGCTCCGCGGCCGCCGACAGGGTGTAGTCGGTCTGTGCGGCCTTCGCCGCGCCGTAGGACACCTCTCCGGTGAAACCGAGCTCCCCTCCCGACGTCAGGCCCACGATCCGCCCCCAGTCGGCACCGCGTGCCCGGTGGCGGCGGGCCAGCTCGCCGATCAGCAGCGCGGGCGCCATCGCGTCCACCGAGAACTGGCGGGACCAGGTCTCCGCGGTGACGGGGCGCAGCGGCCGGTCGAACCGGTCGGCCGGATCGGGGGTGAAGGTGTCCTGGATCCACCCCGAGGCGTTGTTGACCAGGATGTCGACCGGGCCCAGGCGGTCCTCGGCGAGGTCGAAGAGCCGCTCCGGAACCGCCGGGTCGCCGAGGTCCGCCTCAAAAGCCTCGGCCCGCCCTCCGGCCCGGCGGATCTCCGCCGCGACCTCTTCACCATCGGTGGATCGCGCGGCGTGGTACGGGTCCGGGGCGTCCCCCTCGCCGGTGCCGTGTGGCGGGCGCCAATAGGTGCAGAGCACCGCGACACCGCGGGCCGCCAGCGCTCGTGCCGTCGCGGCGCCGATCCCCTGGTTCGCCCCCGTCACCAGGGCGACATGGCTGGTTGACGATGTCTCCCGCATCCCCGCAGTACAGCAAAGACGAGCGCCACGCGGAAGATCGTGTCACGGCGTCCTCCGCGTCATCGGCGAAGCCGAGCTCGGCCCGGCGCCATTCGGCGGCTCCGCGCGGACGTCCGTTCAGCCCCTGGGGCGGCGAGCCGTACGGCCCGGTGGGGGTGGGTGCGGTAATCATCCGGTGCGTGTGGTGTGGATCGGTGTCCGGCCTACGGTGAGGAGTGTCCGCATGAGTGGTGAGCTGTCCGGTGCCACGGCCCTGGTCACGGGCGCCACGGCGGGGATCGGCCGGGCCGTGGCCCTGCGGCTGGGGGCGCTGGGGGCCGAGGTCGTCGTCCACGGCCGGGACGCGCGCCGGGGTGCGGATGTGGTCCAGGAGGTGTCCGCGGCGGGGGCCACGGCCAGGTTCGTGGCGGCGGATCTGACCGAGGCCGACGATGTGCGGCGGCTGGCCGCCGAGGCCGGGGACGTGGACATCCTGGTCAACAACGCGGGTGTCTACCGGTTCGCGGACACCGCCGGGACCTCGTCCGAGATGTTCGACGTCCATATGGCCATCAACGCCCGCGCACCGCTTCTGCTGGTCGGGCGGCTCGCGCCGGGTATGGCCGCCCGGGGCCACGGGGCCATCGTCAACCTCAGCACCATCGCCGCCGGTGCCCCCGCCCGCAACGCCGGGGCGTACGGCGCCTCGAAGGCCGCGCTTGAGCTGCTGACCCGGGTGTGGGCCGATGAGTTCGGCGGCCGGGGAGTCCGGGTCAACGCCGTCCGTTCGGGCCCGGTCCGCACCCCGGGCACCTCCGAGATGGGGGCGGAGGCTCTGCGGACCGTGGCGCGGGCCACGGTCCTGGACCGGCCCGCGGCGCCCGAGGAGATCGCCGAAGCCGTGCTCTTCCTCGTCTCCTCGCGGGCGAGCTACATCACCGGCGCCATCCTGGAGGCCCGGGGCGGCGAGCTCGCCTTGGGCTGACGCACGCCGGGCCCTGGGGCCGCCTCAGGGCGGTGCGCCGGTCCACGCGATGGGCTGTTCCGTCCAGATGCACTTGCCCTCGGCGGCGTAGCGGGTACCCCAGCGCTGCGAGAGCGCGGAGACCAGTTGCAGCCCCCGTCCTCCCTCGTCCGTCTCGGCGGCCCGGCGGATCCGGGGAGTGGTGGCGCCGGCGTCCGAGACCTCACAGATCAGCGATCTCCCGCGGATCAGCCGGAGCCGGATGGGCCCCCTGGCGTGCCGGACGACATTGGCGACGAGCTCGCTGGCCAGTAGTTCCGTGGTCATGACTAGCTCGTCGAGACCCCATGCCTCGAGCTGTTCAGGGTTTCGATCAGCAGACCCGATGCGCCGAACGGCGGCAGGACATGTTCGGCGACGACCTCGACGACGTCCTGGGTGGTCACCGCTTCGGCGAGCGCGTTGCCCAACTCGCTGATCCGGACGGCCTGTTCGGTGCCGATCCGCTCGGCCTCCGCGCGCCGTGCGGCCTGGGTGCGTCCTTCGGTGACATCGGTGAGACAGGCCGTCAGCCCATCGGGCACGGAGACCAGCCGTATTCGGGCACGGAGACCAGCCGTATGTGGTACCAGCGGCCGTCGGTGGGCCACTGGATGTCGAACCCGGTCGGTCTTCTGTCGTCCGCGGCGCGCCGGCAGCGGTCCTCCAGCTCGGGGACCGTGCCCGCGGGGCCCTCCCAGAGCGGCCGGCCGAGCACCTCTCCGGCCGGGCCGACCAGGCGCTCGGCCTCGACATTGAGGAAGGTGATCCGCCAGTCCCGGTTCACCGCGAAGAACGCGTCGCTCATGTACCGCAGTGCCTCCCCCACCGACTCCCGTGCCATCCGGCTCTCGGTGGTGTCCCAGACCTTCCCGAGCATGCGGACCGGCTCGCCGTTCGCGTCGAGCTCGAGATGGGCGCGGCTCCGCACCCAGCCGGTGGTGCCGTCGGGCGGCGGACCCGGTACTCGGCCTCGTAGCCGCTGCGCTCGCGCAGCGACTTCTCGGTGGCGGCCATCACCCGCGGCATGTCCTCGGGGTGGATGAGGTTGAGCCAGCTCTCGATCCGCCGCTCGTAGCCGCGGGGGAGGCCGAGAAGTGTCAGCCCCGCCCGGTCCCAGCGCATCTCACCGGTGTGGATGCCCCATTCCCAGGAACCGGCCTTGACCGCGTCCAGGGACTGCTGGACCATCGAGCCGCCCGGCCGCTGCTGCCACCACGGGTACTCGTCGCAGTCGCCGACCCCGGCTCCCGAGCGCGAGAGGCGGGGCTCCGCCCAGCGCCCCACCGCCTCGAGGAAGGCGGCCTGCTCGGGGGTCGGCTCCCGCGGGCCGGTGAGGACGGACAGCGCGCCCACCGGCCCATCCGGACCGGTCAGCGGAACGGACGCCACCGTGGTCGCCGCCGGGAGTCTCCCGGAGGCGGCGCGGGCGGTCTCCCTGGACTTGGCGGTCTCCCTGGACTTGGCGGTCTTCCCGGGCCCGGGGGTCTCCCCGGCCCCGGCGGCCTCGCCGGACGCCGCCGGCAGCCATACGAAGCGGCCGTCCCGTACGGCTCGGGCGGGGGCGAGCGGGGCCTCGTCCTGGCGGATCTCCTCCCACCCGCCCAGGGCGGGCGGCGGCAGCCCGCTGGCGAGGACCAGGCGCAGCGTACGGCTCCCCGCCGGGCCGCAGGACCAGTGCACCAGGCCCGCGAGTCCGCCCAGCTCGGAGACTGCCTGGTCCAGGGCGTGCTGCAGCACTTCGCGGTCGGTGAGCGCGGTGCCGAGCGCCGAGAGGAGGGACAGCCGTTCATCGCCCCATGAGTGGGAGCGCCCCACCGCGTCTGCTCCGCGCCGCTCCGCCATCCCAGGACCTCACTCACGGAATAGGGCGTTCTCGGGCAAACGTAGCACTGGCATATGCCGGACATCGCTCGCTGGACGTCCCCCACCAGTTTCCCTATTTTCCCTACTGGAAAAATAGGGAATGATGATGTCCGGCCGGATGGAGGGGAGCGGGCGTGACGGTGGTGGATGCGGCGGCCGAAACACTCGACCGCGCGTGGTGGCTGCAGATCGCCGGCGAGGCGGCGGACGACCTCGCCACGGACGCGGTCGTCCGCGACCAGGCCGGCAAGACGCCGTACGACGAGATCGCGCGGCTCCGCGAGGCGGGGCTGCTGGCGCTGCTGATCCCCGTCGAGTACGGGGGAGGGGGAGCGGGCTGGTCCACGGCCTGCGCCGTCGTACGGAAAATCGCCGCGGCCGACGGCGCGATCGGCCAGGTGCTCGGCTGTCACTACCTGCTGTCCTTCAGCGCCCGCTTCTTCGGCGGGGCCGATCTCGCCGCCCGGGTGGAGCGCGAGTCGGCGGCCGGGCAGTGGTGCTGGGGCGGGGGTCTGACCCCGCGCGAGCCACGGCTGACGCTCACCTCCGGGAGGAACGGCGGGCTGGTGAACGGGCGCCAGGGGTACGCCACCGGCGTGCTGGTCGCCGACCGGCTTGCCGTCCGCGTCACCCACGCCGACACCGGCGAACCGCTGGCCGTCCTCGTCGACACCGCCCACCCCGGCGTGGTGTGCGGCGGCGACGACGGGGACACCTTCGGGCAGCGGCTGGCGGCCGGTGGAAGCGTGGAGTTCGACGCGGTGCCGGTCGAGGACGACGCGGTGCTCGGCCCGCTCTCCTGGGACGAGGACACCCTCTCGCCGTTCAGCGGTCTGGCCGCGCCGACCGGCCGTCTGGTCTCGGCGCAGATATGTCTCGGGATCGCGCAGGGGGTGCTCGCCGAGGCCCGCGAGTACACCAGGGCGGTGCACGCGCCCTGGCCGCAGACCTCCCCGCGCGATCCGCACGCGCTGACCACCTACGGGGAGCTCACCGTCGCCACCTTCTCCGCCGCCGCCCTCGCCGATCAGGCGCTGGAGGCCCTGGACGGCGGGCTGGCGCGCGGCGAGGACCTGACCGACGACGAATGCGCCGAGATCACCGTGCTGGCCGCCGCGGCCGAGGCCGCCGCCTCCCGGGCCGCCCACGACGCCACCGCCCGCGCCCTGGACGTCGTCGGCGTCCGCTCCGCCTCCTCGGTCTACGGATTCGACCGCTTCTGGCGCAACGCGCGCACCCACACCCTCTACGACCCCGTCGCCCACCGGCTCCACGAGGTCGGGGACTACTTCCTCAACGGCGAGCACCCCCCGTTCACCCTGCCCTTCTGACGGCCCGGTGCGTAAGGGGCGGATAATCGGCGCATGCGGATCTCGGCGAAGGCGGACTATGCGGTGCGGGCGGCGTTGGAACTGGCCGTGGCGGGGGAGGACACCTCCGTCAAGGCCGAGGTGATCGCCGGGGCGCAGGGCATCCCGCACAAGTTCCTCGAGGGGATCCTGGGCGATCTGCGCCGGGGCGGCCTGGTGGCCAGCCAGCGCGGCGGCAAGGGCGGATACCGGCTGGCCCGCCCGGCGGACACCATCAGCATCGCCGAGGTGATCCGGGCGGTCGACGGCCCCCTGGTGTCGGTGCGCGGAGTGCGCCCGCCCGAGCTGTCGTACTGCGGACCGGCGGAGTCGCTGCTGCCGCTGTGGATCGCGGTACGGGCCAATGTACGCAAGATCCTCGGCGAGGTGACCCTCGCGGAGGTGGCCGCGGCCAAGCTGCCCGGCGATGTCCTGGACCTCGCCGAGGACCCGGAGGCGTGGACCAACCCCTAGCTCCCGGGCCCCTCAGGCGTGTTTCGAAAGTCCCGCCTGCCCCCGGGCGGACGGCGCCACTTTCGAAACACGCCCTGGCTCCCGGGCCGCCTTACGGGCCGGCGTCCAGGCCGTCGACCATGCGGTCGAGCAGCCGGGCGAACGTGGCGTCGGGGGTGAGCGGGCGTGCGGGGGCGGAGAGGGCCTCGGCGAGCTCCGGATGGTGTCCGTCGGCGGCCACCGCGGCGAGATAGCGGGCTTCGGCGGCGGCCCGCTCGGGCGAGGCGGAGAGCGCGGCCTGGGCGATCTCGTCGGCGACGAGCCTGGCGGTGAAACCGGTGATCAGGCTGAACACCTCCAGCTTCGCACCGCCGTCCAGCGCGGTGGGCCGCAGGGCGGCGAGCGCGTGTTCCAGGAAGGCCAGGGTGTTGGGCCCGAGGGACCAGCGGCGGTTGAACAGCGCGGTGGGGAGCCAGGGGTGGCGGAGCATCAGAGCCCGCTGGGCATGGGCGATGGCCTTCAGGTCGGCACGCCAGTCGCCGGTCAGCGGGTCCGGCGGTGACAGCTCGCCGCTCACATGGTCGACCATCAGCTGCAGCAGCGTCTCCTTGTCGGGGGCGTAGCTGTACAGCGACATGACCCCGGCGCCGACCTGCGAGGCCACCCGCCGCATGGTGACCGCGTCGATTCCCTCCGCGTCCGCGAGGGCGACCGCCGCGGCGGTGATCGCCGCCCGGCTGAAGGCGGGTTTGCGCCCCTTGCGGGGGCGGTCGGAGTTCAGCCACAGCTGCTGGGGGTCGACGCCTCCGGCGTCGGACCCGTCACCGCGCACCACGACCTGATCGCTCCTTCCTCACATGGCGACTTGCCCCGCCATGGCGACTTGCGGAATCCATCCAAGCATCTACTATTCTCGTACGTGGTACGAGATTGAACCGGAGGGGAACGCGGGATGACGTCACACACGCGCGATGGAGTGTCCGGGGCCACGGACGGCGGGGCCGGAGCCACCTGGGTCGCGCCCTCGGGCAAGCCGCCGCTGTCCGCACGGATGATGAGGGCGACCTGGCGCGGCCTTCCGGCCAAGCGGTACGAGGCCGGATGGGAGCCGGGCCTCGAGGTCGCGGCAGCCGACGGCGGCCTCCTTCGCACGGACCACTACTTCCCCCGCGCGGACGGCGACTTCCCCACCCTGCTGGTGCGCTCGCCCTACGGCAGGGGAGTGCCGTGGTCACCCATGTACGGCGTGCTCTTCGCCGAGCAGGGCTTCCATGTCGTGCTGCAGAGCTGCCGCGGCACCGGTGGCTCGGGCGGCGAGTTCCACCTGTGGCGCAACGAGGCGGCCGACGGCCGGGCCACCGTGGACTGGCTGCGCGACCAGCCCTGGTTCAACGGCGCGCTGGGCACCCTGGGCCCGAGCTATCTCGGCTATGCGCAGTGGGCGCTCGCCTTGGACCCGCCGCCGGAGCTACGGGCGATGGTGGTGCAGGTCGGCCTGCACGACCCGCACGCCCTGTTCCACCGCAACGGCGCCCTGCAACTGGAGAACGCGCTGCTCGTCGGCTCCGGTATGACCTCCCAGCACCGGGGGTTCGGTCCCTTCCTCCGGGCCATGCTGCGGCTGCGGCGCCACCTTGCGGAGATGACCCGGGCGCTGCCACTCCGCGGCTCGTACGTCCGCGGGTTCGGGGGTGAAGTGCCCTGGCTGGACGAGGTGATGTCCCACCCGGACGCCGATGACCCGTTCTGGGAGGGCGCGTCCGCGGGCGGCGCCGCGGCCACCTCGCGCGTCCCCACCTGTCTGATCAGCGGGTGGCATGACGCGCTGGTGGACCAGACCTTCGAGCAGTACGGCCGGCTGCGCCGGGCGGGCTGCGACACCTCCCTGCTCGTCGGCCCCTGGACCCACACCTCCGCGCTCCAGAAGGGCTGGCCGGAGGTCTTCGCCGAAAGCCTCGCCTGGCTGCGCGCGCATCTGTGCGACGACCGCTCGGGGCTGCGCCCGGCCGGGGTGCGGGTGCACATCGGCGGCCAGGGGCACTGGCGGGACCTCGCCGAGTGGCCGCCCTCCCCGGCCGTCGGCCAGTGGTTCCCGGCGCGGGACGGGCGGCTCATCCGGCAGCCGTCCGAGGCGTCCGTCCCGCTCGCCGCCTTCCGCTACGACCCGGCCGACCCCACCCCGTCCATCGGCGGGCCACTGCTCTCGCCCACCGCGGGAAGCCGTGACAACGGCGACCTCGAGGGGCGCCCCGATGTGCTGACGTTCACCAGTGAGCCGATGAACGAGCCCATGGACGTCCTCGGCCAGGTGGCAGCACGGCTGCGGATCTCCACGGACACCGGCTACGCCGATGTCTTCGCCCGGCTGTGCGACGTCGATGAAAAGGGCCGCTCCGTCAATGTGTGCGACGGGCTGGTGCGGCTGCCCACCACACCGGAACACCCCCTGGAGGTCACCGTGCCGATGAGCTCCACCGCCCACCGCTTCGTCCCCGGCCACCGAGTCCGTCTCCAGATCAGCGGAGGAGCCCACCCGCGTTTCGCCCGTAACACCGGAAGCGGCGAGCCGACGCTCGACGCGACCACCCTCACGCCCGTGCGCATCACCGTGCACGGGGGCTCGGCGCTGGAGCTGCCTCAGGTCCGCGCCGAACGATGAAACGGTCGCTGGCGCGCGGGGGGCGTCAGCGGCCGTCTCATCCGTCCACCACATAGCCGAGGGCCTTGTCGACCACATTGCGCAGGGGGCGGCCCTCGCGTCGTCGGAGCAGATTGTCGAGGAAGAGTTCGCCCAGGTCAGCGCGCCAGTCCGTGACCTCGCCCGCGGTGTGCGGGGAGATGATGACACCCGGCATCTCCCACAGGGGCGATTCCATCGGCAGTGGCTCATGGGTGAAGACATCCAGCGCCGCCCCGGCCAGCCTGCCCTGGGCCAGGGCGTCGACGAGGGCCTGCTCGTCGACCAGCGGGCCACGCCCGACGTTGACCAGCCGCGCGCCCCGCTTCATCGCCGCCAGTACGGGCGCGTCGACCATGCCACGGGTGGCGGGGGTGAGCGGGGCGGCCAGGACCACATAGTCCGCCTCGCCCAGCGCCGCGCGCAGGCCCGCCGGGCCGTGCACCACGCCGAAGTCCGGGTCGGCGGCCCGTGGTGTGCGGCCGGCGCCGCTGACCCGCATGCCGACCGCGCGCAGCAGCCGGGCGACGGCCCGCCCGATGGAGCCGGTGCCCCAGACCAGGACCGTACGGTTGCCGATGCGCTCGCTGTCCGAGGGGCGCCACTCCCGGCGGCGCTGATGCTCCCAGGTGCCGGGGAAGTCCTTGGCGAGGGAGAGGATCAGCCCCAGGACGTACTCGGCGATGGGCCGGTCGTAGACGCCCCGCGCGTTGGTGAGCACCACCTCGGGGTTGCCGGTCAGCGCGGGGAAGAGGAACGGCTCCACCCCCGCCGCGGCCACATGCACCCAGCGCGGGGCCTTCGCCGGATCGTCCGGCCAGGCGCCGGCCACCGCGGAGGTCAGCGGCCACCACGCGAGCAGGGCGTCCGCGCCGGGGAGGAACAGCGGCAGCTCCTCCTCAGTGGCGTACACCGTCTCGGCGAGGGACTCGATCCGCGCCCGGTTGGGCGGCAGATGGTCCCGGTACAGGACGACCAGCCGGTCAGCCACGTCCGGCTCCCACGGTGGTGGCCGCGGCGGTGGCATCGGTCATGACGGGGCTCCCACGGGCGTGACGGGTACGGGCGGACGCCTCAAGCGTGGCCGAGACCACGGCAGTGGACAACGGACAGAGTGTCCACCCGATGACGAGCGACGGAACACGGTGGACGTTGACGGTGGCCGACGGCTGAACCAGGGTG
>NZ_JAAAYH010000141.1:0-19544 GCF_018035285.1 Streptomyces sp. MK37H
CGCCTGGAGCAGCGCGTTGCCGAGCACGAGCGGTTCGGTGGCGCCGCCGCCGAGGTCGATGGAGGGGGAATCGACCGTCAGCTTCGGCGCCTTGAGGGTGATCTCGCCCTGCGCGGTCACGGTGACGCTGCCGCCCTCGGCCGCGGTGATGCGGATCGCCTTGCCCTGGTCGTCCAGCTCCACGACATGTCCGGCGGCGGAGGTGATCCGTACGGCGGCCTTGGACTGGGTGTCGTCCAGGAGCACCTCATGGCCGTGCCGGGTCCGGATGATCTTCTGGTCGCGGCCTTCGGTGCGGGCGGTCGGCGGCTTGTCCTCGCCGTTGTAGAGGCCGCCCAGCACGATCGGGTACCGCATGTCCCCGTGGACGAAGGCGACGAGCACCTCGTCGCCCTTCTCGGGGACGAACACCGAGCCGTAGCCGCCTCCCGCGTAGAGCTGGCTGACCCGGACCCAGTCGGTGACCGTGGTGTCGTCGAACCACGGGAACTTCAGCTTCACCTGACCCTCGTCGTCGCCCTCGTTCTCCACGACGAGCGCCTCGACCACGCCGTAGTAGCGCTTGTCGGTGGAGCGGGCGCGTGGCGTGCCCCTCATGGTCACTGGTCCCCCTGATGGATCCGCCGTCCGGTGAACTGGGTGAAGAAACCACTGGTGTTGAGGGTGTGTTCGACCCGCTTGACGAAGTAGGTGCCCGAGAAGCGGTGGCCGAGGCCGTAGATCTCCAGGTTGTCGCCGGGCCGCAGCTCGGGCAGGCCCGCCACCTTGCCGGTCGCGGTGATGAACTCGTAGGCCCGCTCGCGCAGCAGGCTGATCGCCAGTTCGCGGGCCTCCTGGTCGCTGCCCACGGGTGCGTCCACCACGACCTCCTGGCGGCCCTGGAGGGTGGACTCGGCGACCTGCGGCCCGCTCTGCCCGTCGGCCGTGTTCTGCCCGGCCGGGAGGTTCTCAGCGGTCGCGGTGAACGCGATCGGCTGTTTGGTGCGGGGGTCCCAGCCCCGCACGGTGACCTTGCTGACCTGCTGGGAGACGGTCAGCGTCGGGGTGAACTCCATCAGGTTGGGGACCAGTCCCTCGGGCCGGCCGGTGGGTCCGGTGCTCAGCCCGGGTGCGTACGCCAGCCGGTACAGCCGGATCGGGCGGCCGTCGCGGCCGTCGGTCGGCTTGGTGAAGTACAGCGTGTCCTCACCGGTCTTCGCGTCCGGCAGGATGTAGCAGTCGAAGTCCAGCCGCTTCGCCCGCTCCAGCAGGAACGTCGCGTCGTCCTGGTTCTTCTGCACCACCACGTCATGGGTGGGCCCTTCCCGGGTGACCTCGATGCGCAGGTGGTTGCGCTGGGCGATCTGCTCGGCGATGCGCCAGTCGGGCAGATTGCGGTAGATCTTGGTCTCGTTCTCGGTGGGCTTGCGGTCCTTGAGCCGCAGCAGCCCGTCCACGCCGCTGACCTGGACGGTGGGCGACGCGCCGTCGGTGAACTTCGGACTGAGCGTGGAGATGGTCCCGGTGGCGACGGTGAGCAGCTTGTCGGCGTAGCCGAGCCGGACCGAGACCCGGCCGCCGAGCCGGAAGCGCGGCGAATCGCTGTGCTTGAACCGCAGATTGGCGTCGTCCCAGTTGTTCAGGGTGAGATCGAAGCCGGACAGCTCGTCGATGTCCCGGTTCACCTTGATGTCGATGATGTCGTTCTTGGTGGACGGGTCCATCTCCAGGCCCTCGATGCGCACATCGAACTCGGGCGCGTACCGGTCGGGCGAGGCGACCTCGGGGGTGGGAGTGCTCATCGCGCGCTCCTCACGCCAGCCGGGGTACGGTCAGCACCCGGCCCGGCCGCAGGTCCCGTGGGTCGCTGATGCCATTGGCGCGCGCCAGCTCCCGCCAGGCGTCGGGCCGCCGGTACACCGCGGCGGAGATGGAGCTGAGCGTGTCGCCGCGCCGCACCACATAGCTCTTCTCCACCGTGGGCGACGACCGGGGCGTCTCGGCGACCTGCGCGGCGGCCGTGCGGAACTCCTTGAGCGAGAGGTCCAGCATGGCCCGCAGCGGCACGCCGTCCGGCCGGAACAGCTGGTAGTTGACGTCCAGCTTCTCCACGACGCCGGTGAAGACCTCCTCGTCCCAGACGAACCGCACGACCGGTGGCGCGTGTTCGCGGCTGTCGGGCCGCAGCAGGTCGCGCACCGCGTTGACGTAGGCCTTCCGTACGTTCTCCAGAGTGTCGGAGGTGTCCACCAGCGCCTGCACGGTGAGGGTCTCCGTGCCGCCGCGGACGTACTGCAGGGGCGGTGTCTCCAGGCCGGGGATGGTGATCTCGGCGAAGGTGTTGCTCTTGCTCAGCTTGTAGTCGGTGGGGTTGAACCGCAGCGGGATCCGCCGCTGCCGCTCGTCGGCGATCACCGGCCGGACGATCTCCAGCCGGGCCCGGGCGGCACCCTGCCGGGCGAAGGACACGGGAGTCACGCTCATCGGTGGGCCTCCCCGTCGCCGAAGCTCCGTTCCACCTGGGTGCGTTGGGCGCGTGCGCACTGGTCCTCGTACAACTTCGCCCACGCCTGGATGTGCTGGTTGAACAGGCGGGTGAACACGGCGCCGTCGTCGCCGTCCACCTGGAACCGGACCTCGAGGTGGTGAATGGTCACCTTCGGCACCTCGGTCACCTCCCTTGGATCTGGCGCGGCAAGGCGCTCGCCGCGGCGTCCTGCAAGACCTTCGTCAGCCCCTCGTGCGCGATCTCCAGCGACTCGATGGCGATCGCGTTCTGCTCCCCGTGCAGGTCCGGGCCGGTCCACTTGGCGGCGAGCCCGCCGTGGAAGGCCCACGCCGCGCCGGGCAACCCGTCCGGGCCGAGCACGATCACCGCGCCGTCGCGGCGGGCACCCAGCGAGTCGGCGAGCCCGGCCTGGTACCAGGACCACAGCCCCGGGTCGCGCACCACGCCGCGCTTGAGCGTGATCCGGTTCCAGGAGTGGCGCAGCGGCAGTTGGTGGACCGAGTCGTTGCGCCCGCCCTCCGGGTAGCTCGTCACTTCCAGCTGCGCGCCGAGCCCGGTGACCTCCTGGAACGCGCCGGAGGCGGCCAGTGGCAGCAGCAGCGCCTGCGCGGCGGGCAGATACGCGTCGCCGGGGTCGAGGGTGACCAGGAAGCGGTATTTGGGCAGCGGATCCAGGCTCACGCCTCGATCACCTCCAGACCTCGGTCCTGGCCGAGTACGAGACGCAGCCGGATGAACTCCATGGGGACGGCCGGGGCCACCGCGATCTCGCAGACCAGTTGCCCCGGGTCCTGCTCGGGCGGGTTGTTGGTGTCGTCGCACACCACCCGGAACGCCTGCTCGGGCCGGGCCCCGGCGAGCGCCCCGGCCCGGAAGGCCGACAGGAGCACGGAGGTCAGCGCCCGTACCAACGTCAACCGCAGCTCTGCCGAGTTGACGTCGAACACCAGCGGGCTCGCCGCCCGCCGGATCGCGCGCACCAGCAGATGCACCAGCCGGCGGTGGGCGATATAGCGGGTGCCCGGGTCGGCGGACAGGGTGCGCCCGCCCCACACCATCAGCCCCCGCCCCCGGGTGCACCGGATCAGGTCGATCCCCGCGTCGAACAGCCGGACCTGCTGCGGCTCGGGGTATTCGGTGGCGAGGTCGACCGCCTCCAGGATCACGGCGTTCGCGGGTGTGTGGTGCGCCCCGCGCTCGCCGTCGAGGCGGGCGATGACGCCCAGGACGTGCCCGGACGCCGGGACGGTGCGCAGGTCCTGCCCGTCGGGGGTGCGCAGCGGCGGGTGGTAGACGGCGGCGCAGCCGAGCAACTGGCTGTCGCCGGTGGCCTCCAGGGAGCCCACCCAGTCCACCACCTGGTCCACGGAGGACAGCGCGGGCGGCACGTCCAGAACGGCGAGGCGGTCGTGCGACGGCTCCACGCTCCGCAGCAGTTCGAGCACCATGTCGGTGTGCGCGGCACCGGACAGGTCCGTGCCCAGGTCCGGCAGCGCCACCAGCGCCGGTTCGGGCAGTTCGGCCTGTACGGTCACGGCCTCCGAGTACGCCCCGCGGGTGGGCGCGGCGTCGGCGCCGCCCGCGAGCGTCAGGTCCCAGGACATCGAGATCGGGCCGGGCCGCCCCGGTGGCGGTGGCGGCCCGTCCGGGACCAGCCGGATGAAGCGGGATCCGGTGAGCCGGTCGGCCATGCCGGCGAGCGGCAGCCCGGGAAAGGTCTCGGGCGGCTCGCCGGGCATCATCACCCGGACCCCCACGGTCGGCGGTCCGGCGACGGTGCTGGCCTGGTAACGGATGGCGACGCGCCCGCCGTTGGCCCAGGCTCCGGGGCTGGTGGCCACCACCTGGTAGCTCGTGGCGTCCCATCCGCTCAGCGGCCCGACCGTCCACGCCGTCCGGGCCGTGGTGGCCGGCCCGGACACGCGGAGCACCCAGGCGGTGCGGCCGCCGTTCTCGAAAAAGCCGCGCAGTGCGTACGGGGTGGCGAAGGCGCCCTCCGGCGGCCCGAAGGTGCCCACGACGTCGTTCCAGCTCTCCACGCGCACGGGAGTGCCGACCGGGCCGCGGCGGAGCCGGCCCAGGAACGCCGCCACGTCGGTGCGCAGCGGCTCGGTGTCGGAGCCGCGTGGCGGATACGCGAGGGATACTCCGGGGAGCGCTTCGCCTGCCATGTCAGGTTTCGATCTCCAGCTTCTCGACCGCCAGGACGAGCGTCTCCATGGCGATCTCGTTCTTGGTGGCGCTCAGCGTCGGGCCGGTGTACTTGGTGGGCCAGCCGCGGTCGAAGTTCCAGCGCACCACGTCGTTGCGGTTCTCGTCGCACAGCACGATCGAGCCGTGGGTGCGCTTCACCGTGCCGTTGAGCGCGTCGGCCACCCACTTCCAGAAGGCGGGGTGGCCGGTGATGCCGCGTTTGAAGGTGAGGTTGGTGAACTTCTTCAGCCCCGGGATCTTGCGGACGGTGATGTCCTCGCTCCCGTTCCGGTACTCGATCGGCGGGATCTCCAGCTCCAGCCCGCTGGCCTCGGTGAAGGACCCGCTCACCGCGAGCCCGTCGTCGCTGACGTTGAACACGAAGATCTTGAAGTTATAGGACGCGTACGGATCGTCCCTGGTCACGGGCGGCATGATGGACTCCCTCGGGCACTCAGGCGAGTTGGGTCTCGCGGGTCTTCTGCTGGATCCGGAAGATCACGAACTCCGCCGGGAAGACCGGCGCGATGCCGATGACACAGATGAGCCGGCCGCCTGCGAGGTCGTCCTCGGTCATCGTGGTGCGGTCACAGGCGACGAAGAACGCCTCATCGGCGGTGGTGCCGGCGAGCGCGCCGGTGCGCCAGACCGTGGTGAGGAAGTTCGTGACCGTCTGGCGGACCAGGGACCACAGCGCCTCGTCGTTCGGCTCGAACACCACCCACTGGGTGCCCTCCTCGATCGACTCCTCCAGATAGAGGAACAGCCGCCGGACATTGACGTACTTCCACGAGCTGTCCGAGGAGAGCGTGCGCGCGCCCCAGACCCGGTGGCCGAGCCCGGGGAAGAACCGCAGCGCGTTGATGCCCCTGGGGTTGAGCACGTCCTGATGGCGCTTGGTGATGTCCTGGGCGATGCCGTCGGTCAGCCGGATGCCCCGGATGACCGCGTTGGCCGGTGCCTTGTGCACCCCCCGCTCCACATCCACGCGCGCGTAGATCCCGGCCATGTGGCCCGAGGGCGGCACCTCGACGTCGCGGCCAGCCGACAGGTCGCGGGTGACCAGCCACGGGTGGTAGAGCGCGGCGTACTTGGTGTCGAACCGCTCGCGGAACGCCTGGACGCCCTCGATGTCCAGGCCGTCCTGCGGATCGAGGATCGCGAACCGGTCCCTGAGCAGCTCGCAGTGGGTGACCAGGGCCGATTCCACCGTCCCCGACCACATGCCCGGCACGGCGCAGACGGCCACCTCGTCGATGTCCTCCAGCGCGGCGATCCCGGTGCGCTTGCCGCTGCCGCCGTCCTCGCCGACGAAGTCGGCCACGCTCAGGCTCCCATAGGCGTCGTCCCCGTCTCCCAGCGTCAGCCAGGATCCGACGGCGGGCAGGGGGAACTTCGTCGGGTCGGTGGACAGGGCGCCCAGCGCGGTCGCCCGCACCAGCCGGGAGCGGCCGGCCAGGGTGGTCACCAGGTTCGCCGGTGTGTCGCCGGTGAGCCGGAGGTTGCGGTGGGTCTCGGTCTCCACGGCCCCGGACGGATCGGTGAACCGGGCGTCGACCTGCGCCTCGATCAGTTGCACCCGGTCGCTCTCGAACAGCGTCCCGGGCACGTTTCCATCGAGGGTGACGACATCCGCGGCGACCGATTCGACGGTACGGATGGTCAGATGGGTCCCGTCGTCGAGCTGCACGACGGCGCCCTCGTAGAGCCGGCTCGCCCCGCCGACCCGCAGCGTAGTCCCCGCCGAGGTGTTGCCCCGGCGCACCCGGCGCACCAGCAGTCCACCGCGCCATGCCTCATGGGTCGCGCCGGGCGGCAGGGTCAGTGTGACCTTTCCGTCCGCCTGCTGGCTCACCTGGACCTTGAAGCGGCCCGAGCCGATCTGCACCCACACGTCGGATGGCAGCTCGTCGGGGTCGAGTCCGGTCACCGCGGCGACCTCGACCGTCTCGCTGTCGGCGGCGGCGTCCGCGGCCAGCCGTGTGACGAACAGCCCGCCCTCCTGCGGATCCGGCAGCACCGGCAGCGCGGCCGAGGCCATCGGCTGGATCCGCACCTGCACCGCGTCGCCCCATGAACCGGGGCTGACGGCGGCGAACTCCACTGTCTGCTCCGCGCTGCGCGTCCCGATCTGGACGTAGTCGCCGCGGCCCGCCCTGACCTCGGCGGGCAGCTGGGCGTCCAGCTCGATCCGGTGGGTGGTGGCGTCATAGGCGGCGACACCGGCGGTGTGGATCGACTGCTGGTCGTCGCCGCGGAAGAGCTGGATCTGCTGCCCGACGCCGGAGAACCCGATCAGATGGCCGAGTTCCAGGCGGGTGGCGCCCTTGGCGGCATCACCGGTGACCGGGCTCACCAGGCCGTGGCCCAGTACCCCCGAGGACGGGCTCGCCTGCTTGCCGGCGACCCGCTTGATGTACAGCCGCTGGCCTCCGTTGTCGAAGAACCCCTTGACGGCCAGCGGGAACAGCCACCAACGGCCGCCTTCCGCCGGGTCGTTCGCCCAGGTGTCCCGGATCAGCGGTTCCGGCTCGCGGAGGAATCCACCGAAGGTGTTCTGGAACTCCAGGAAGTTGGTGACCAGTTTGGGCTTGCCGGTGTACGGACCGCGCACGGTGACCCCGACCATTCCGGCCGTACTGGTGCTCACCCCCGCGATCGGCCGTGGGCCCGCATCGATCTCCTCGATGTAGACCCCAGGGCTCAGATACTCCGCCATGGACGGCTCCTTAACTCTCGCGGATCTCTATGACGTGCCGGCGCTCGGTGTCCTGGGGCAGCCGCACGACCAGCGATCCGGACCGGCCCGGCCGCTCGGTGGCCTGCAGGCGGAATGTCTCTTCGACGGCGTGCTCGTCGGCCTTCTCGCCCTCCCACCGCAGGGCCAGCCGGAAGGCGCCCGCGGCGTCGGACAGGGTGCGCTCGTGCCATGGCGTCAGGTCCCGGCTGGTCTGCCCCCTGGCCTCGACCAGCGCATTGGCGATCGGCGCCTTCGTGGCCGCGTCTACCACGGCGCCGTGCACCGTGCGCAGACCCGGCGGGTAGGGGAAGGAGACGCCCGGCAGCAGCCGGACCAGCCGGGGCTCGGTCACCACCGGCGGCGGGTGGCCGTCGTCATGCGGGTGCACCAGGAACTCCACGCCCACCAGGGCGGCCGAGAACGGCTGGCCGTCGGCCGGGTACAGCGGCTGGTAGCCGGGGGCCGTGAAGCGGGCCCGGTGGCGCCGGGGCCGGGCCGCCCACGGCTCGGCGCACCGGCCGAGACCCGGATAGACGAAGGCGGCGCTGGGGGTGCGCACCGCCGTGTCGTCCAGCGGCAGCCAGCCGCCGTCGTCGTAGCGGTCCAGCTGGACGGTGACCCCGGCGGCGCGCACCCGCCGGGCGTAGTCGTCGAAGGGTATGAACCAGGCCGGGCTGTAGAGCGTCGACCGCTCCAGCGGCAGGAAGCGGCTCATGGCAGCCCCGCTCCGCTGATGACCCGGCTGTGCACCGGGTGGACCGGCGTCTCGACGGCGGAGTCCAGGTTGACCACGCGTACCTCGTAGTTGAGCGACAGCCGGTACGGCTTCTGGATCGCGTACCAGACCCAGGACTTCTGGTCCAAGGTGAGCGGGGTCAGGCTGAGGTGCAGCGCGTCGGTGCTCGCCGCCAGGCTGCCGGACAGCTGTGCGCCGTCCAGGATCGCGTCGTCGTAGAACGTCTGGAGGGCTCGTCCGAGCATCCGGTGCTGGGTGGCCTGGTCACCGCCCCAGGGGGTGACCAGATAGCGCAGCAGCAGAGCCATCGGCGGCTTGCGGGTGGTCGGTGGGTCGGGTGGCTGGGAGCGCACCGGCGGCCGGTTGCGCGAGGTGGGGTCCTCGGCGATCTCGTAGAGGAACACCGTGAGTTTGGGCGGTGGTGTCTGGACCGTCTCGGAGAGGTCGTTGAGTTCCGCGATCGGCGGTTCCACCTGGCTGAGCCCGCGCAGGGCCTGGGTCAGGCTGTCCACGATGACCGTGGAGACGTCGGCGATGACGCCGAAGTCGCCCATGCGAATACTCCCCCTCTCCGCGCTCGAAAGCGTGCTCCGAGAGGATGCCGGGACCGGCGTGGCCGGACCGCGATACGCACATCACACGAACGTCACCGGTCCGTTTTCGCGGCCGACGATGACGAACCCGGACACACATCGACAACGCCGAGGTGACACCGGCGGGCATATTGTCCTTTCATGGAAATCCCCTCAGAACGGACCGGTGTCCTGATCCTCCGGGTCTGGGTGGAAGGCGGCAGGCCGGATGGATTCCGTGCGCGCATCGTGCCGACCGGGGGCGGGCACCAGACGGCCCCCAGCGCGGTGAGCGCGGTCGACGATGTGCTCACCGCCGTGCGCGCCTGGCTCGACCAGTTGCTCGAGCCGGAGGGGTGACGTTGCCGCGACGTTCCGGTGATGGCCGGCCATATAGCGTCCTTTGGAGAGAAGGCCGGACACACGATCATGATCTGCTCGTAACATGGCTTTAGGGCATCCCGAGGGGACGCACGGGATGGGTCGCTGGAGCCAATATCGCCCCGGGGGGCCGATGAGCGCAGAAGGCCACGTCATGACGTTGAGACTGCTCAAGAGTTTCGCGTTGTCGGTCGATCAGAATCGCGTTCCCATATCCTCCAGCGCCCAGCGTCTCCTCGCGTTCCTCGCCCTGCAGAACATGCCACGCAGCCGGACCTATGTGGCCGGAATGCTGTGGCCGGATGTCACGGCCTCCCGCGCCAACGCCAATCTCCGCTCGTCGTTATGGCGCGCCACGCGCACGGGACATCAGGTCATCGACGCGTCCACGCAGGAACTGGCGATCTGCGAACACATCGACGTGGATATCCACGTCGCGGCGACGCGCGCGCACCGGCTGCTCGATATGTCGCGGCCATGCGATGACATCCTCACCACGCAGACGCGGGAGGATCTCTCGGCCGATCTCTTACCGGAGTGGTCGGAGAACGAGTGGATGCTGGTCGAGCAGGAGCAATACCATGAACTCCGGCTGTATGCCCTGGAGGCGATGACCGAACGGCTGACGGCGGCGGGCCGCCATGGCGAGGCCGTCGCCGCCGGACTCGCCGCCGTACGCGCGGAGCCGCTGCGGGAGAGCGCTCATCGCGTGCTCATGAACGCGCATCTCGCCGCCGGCAACAGGGGCGCGGCGCTGCGGCAGTACGAGCAATGCCGCCGGGTGCTGCTGGAGGAGCTTGGCCTGGAGCCCTCCCAGACGCTGAGGAACCTGGTGCCGGCTCACTCCGGGGGCGGGGACGCCGGCATACCGGCGCACTCCGGGAGCGGGGGCGCCGCTCCGGAGCTCCCGACACGTCGGATCGTCTGCCATCCGCCGAGCGAGGTCCCGGCGCAGGGCACGGACACCTCGGCCCCTGCCGGCATTGTGCCCGCGTGACCGCGGGGTTTGCGGTGCCGCGTCTTTCAGGCTGCCTTTCAGCGGGGTGCGCGGAGAGCTTCGGGCACTAGACGGCGGGGACCACCGGCGACAGATGGGCGTCGCGCCGCACCAGTGCGGCGTAGCGTCCGTCCTTGGCCAGCAGTTCCTCGTGGGTGCCCCGCTCGGCGATGCGCCCGCCGTCGAGGACGACGATCTGGTCGGCGTCGCGCACGGTGGAGAGCCGGTGGGCGATGGTGATCGTGGTGCGGCCGGCCGAGAGGGAGTCGATGGCCTCCTGGACGGCCTGCTCGGTGCGGGTGTCCAGGGCGCTGGTGGCTTCGTCGAGGATGAGGACGGGCGGGTCGCGCAGAATCGTGCGGGCTATCGCCAGACGCTGCTTCTCCCCGCCGGAGAAGCGGTAGCCACGCTCTCCCACGAGGGTGTCATAGCCGTCCGGGAGGGAGGCGATGTGGTCGTGGATCTGGGCGGCCTCGGCCGCCGCCACGATCTCCTCATCGGTCGCGTCGGGCTTGGCGAAGCGCAGATTCTCGGCGACGGAGGCGTGGAAGAGGTAGGTCTCCTGGGAGACGACGCCGACGGCCCGGGCGAGGGAGTCGAAGTCGAGGTCGCGCACGTCCACACCGTCGATCAGCACCCGGCCGCCGGTGACGTCGTAGAGCCGGGGCACCAGATAGCTGAGGGTCGTCTTGCCGGAGCCGGTCGGTCCGACGACCGCCAGGCTGCCGCCCGCGGGGACGGTCAGATCGATGCCGCGCAGAGTGCCCTTCGGTACGCCCTTTGAGCGGCCGGGGGGCGTGCTGTCGTAGTCGAAGTCGACGCCGTCGAAGCGGACTTCTCCACGCACCTTCTCCAGGCGCACCGGGTCGGCGGGCTCGGTGATGTCGATCGGCAGGTCGAGGTATTCGAAGATGCGGGCGAAGAGGGCGAGGGAGGTCTGCACCTGCACACCGGTGGACAGCAGGCTCACCGTGGGCCGGAGCAGCCCCTGCTGGAGCGAGACGAAGGCGACGAGCGTACCGATGGAGACGGCGGGGCCACCGGCCTGGAGGGCGATGCCCGCGGCCCAGTAGATGAGCGCGGGCATGGCGGCCATGACGATGCCGATGGTGGACATCCGCCAGCGGCCGGCCATGTTGGAGCGCACTTCCAGGCCCACGAGGCGCTCGGACTCCTGAGCGAACTGCTGGGTGAGCGACTCGGACCGGCCCATGCTGCGGCCGAGCAGGATGCCGCTCACCGACAGGGACTCGGTGACCATCGCGGACATGGCCGCCATATGCTTCTGGCGCTGTGAGGTGATCTTCTTGCGCTCGGCGCCGACGCGACGGCTGATCCACACGAAGACCGGCAGCAGGAGCAGGGAGACGGCGGTCAGCCGCCAGTCGAGCGCGAGCATCGCGACGACGCTGGCGACCACGCTGGTGAGGTTGGAGACCAGCGAGGTCGCGGTGGAGGTGACGGTGGCCTGCATACCGCCGATGTCATTGGCGATACGGGACTGCACCTCGCCGGTGCGGGTGCGGGTGAAGAAGGCGAGCGGCATGCGCTGCAGCCGGTCGTAGACGGCGGTGCGCAGATCGTGCATCACGCGCTGGCCGACGGTGGTGGAGATCAGGGTCTGCAGAACGCCGAAGACGCTGTTGACGACAGCCGCGGCGATCATGCCGAGGGCGAGCAGGGTGAGCAGTCCGGTGCGGCCGTCGGGGATGGCGGTGTCGAGGATCTCCCGGAGGAGGAACGGCGAGGCGACCGAGACCAGCGCGGAGGCGGCGACCAGCAGGCCGACCACGGCGAGGCGGCCGCGATAGGGACGGAAGAGCCGGAGGATGCGGCGCACCTGGGCGGGCTGCTCGGGCGCCTGGGCGGACGGTGTCCATGACGGAGGTGTGTCGGGGCGCATGGGCTCCTTCTGGAGGCAGGAAGCCAACGCGGATGATGACGGCATGGGCGAGCCGTGGCCGCGTCGGCGCGGATTTTGAGAGCTTAGCTCATTGTTACCTATACTCACAATGAACCAGGTCCTGATAACCTGCGATCATGCCCACGCCCGAGACATCCGGCCTCCTCGCGGAGCAGCTGCTGCGCCTGACCCGCAGACTGCACCGCGCCCAGAAGCGCTATATGGAGCCGCTGGGCATCACCCCCGCCCAGTCCCGCCTGCTGCGCACCGTCGCCCATGACGACCAGCCGCCGAGGATGGCGGACCTGGCCCAGCGCCTGGAGGTGGTCCCGCGCGCCGTGACGACGCTGGTGGACGCCCTGGAGGCGCATGGCTCGGTGCGCCGCGTACCGGATCCGACCAACCGCCGGGTGGTGCGCGTCGAGCTCACCGACACCGGGCGCTCGACGCTGCGCGCGCTGCGTGAGGCGCGCCGGGCCGCCGCGGAGGACATCCTGGCGCCGCTCAGCGATCAGCAGCGCGAGGCGCTGGGCGAGCTGCTGGACACTCTGTCCGGCGCCCCGGACCACCGCTGCTGAGGCGGTCCGGACCCTTCAGCCGATGCGGGAGACACTGCCCGCGGACTCGGTCCGGCCGGTCCCCGCCTGAGCGACGGAGTCCTCCTCCTCAGCCGTCTTCTCCTCCTCGGGCGTCGCCTCCTGAGCCGCCGCCCCCTCGGCCGCCTCCTCGCCCGAGAGAACCCGCTGGGCCTTCCGCGCATCCAGTGCGCCCTCCCAGCGCGAGACGGCGAAGACCGCGACACAGTTGCCGAGCAGATTCGTGGCCACCCGCATCGAATCCATGATCCGGTCCACCCCCAGCAGCAGGGCCACGGCGGCGGCCGGGATCACCCCGAGGGCCGAGGCGGTGGCGGACAGCGCGAGGAAGGCGGAACCCGGCACTCCGGCCATGCCCTTGCTGGTGAGCATCAGTACGAGGATGACGGTGATCTGCTGCCCCAGACTCAGGTCCACCCCGACCGCCTGGGCGATGAACAACGTGCCCATGGAGAGATAGATCGAGGCACCGTCGAGGTTGAAGGAGTATCCGGTGGGCAGCACCAGGCCCACCGCGTCCTCCCGGCACCCCGCGGCGCGCAGCTTCTGCATCATGCGCGGCATGACGGTCTCGCTGGACGCGGTGCCGAGGGCCAGCAGCATCTCCTCGCGGGTGTACTTGACGAACTTCCAGAGACTGAGCCCGGTGATCGCCTTGAGGGCGACGGCGAGCAGGACCAGGAAGAGCAGTGCGACGCCATAGCACAGCGCGATCAACTTTCCGTACGTCGACAGGGCCTTCAGGCCGTACTCTCCGACAAGATGGGCCATGGCCCCGAAGACGGCCAGCGGCGCGAGCCGCATGATGAAGCCGACGACGGCGAAGACGATCCCCTGGACCTGGTCGACGACCGAAAGGATCGCGGGCACCTTGGTCTTGCCCAGATGCAATACCGCCGCGCCCACCAGACAGGCCAGCACCAGCACCTGGAGCAGGGAGTTTTCGGCGAAGGCGCCGACCGCGCTGTCCGGCAGGGCCTCCAGGATGAACTGGTCCGTCGACGGCAGATGGCCGCCGCCGGTCTGCTCGTCCACGGCCGAACTGTCGAGCGAGGCGGGATCGATATGCATACCGGTGCCCGGCCCGGCCAGATTGGCGGCGAGCAGACCGAGGACCAGCGCCACGGTGGTGGCAACCTCGAACCAAATCAGCGCCTTCAGCCCGATTCGCCCGAACGCCTTCAGATCCCCGGCCTTGGCGATACCGCCGACGACCACGCAGAAGACGAGGGGCGCGATCACCGCCTTGATAAGGCGGACGAAGCCGTCGCCGAGCGGTTGAACGGCCGTGCCCACGTCCGGCCAGAGCCGGCCGACCGCGACCCCGAGTACGAGGGCGCAGGCAACCTGCGCGAACAGGGAGGTACGCAGCAGTCGTGCTACGCGCCGGGGAACCGAAGGCGCTGATACGGAGTGCGGCACGGAATCTCCTCCGGGGCGGGACTTCTGGGATGCGGAAGATTGATTCCGCGCGGCGCCCACTATGGCGAGCGCACGTTTCCGCCGATGAGATCCGTGTAACAGCCGGGAAAACCCTGGCGCCGCGCTCAGGCGGCCAGATGCGCCTTGTCCCCCATGACCACGACCGGGTGCAGCTTGGGGTCGAGGTTCTTCAGCAGATACTCCATACCGGACTTGGAGAGGCTGACGCAGGCCGAGGTGCCGCTGCCATGATCCATGTGCAGCCAGATGCTGCCGCCCTTGCTCTGCCCTTCGGGCCGGGTCTGGTCGAGCGGCGAGGTGCCCTTGACGCGGTTGTAGTCAATGGCGATGACGTAGTTGAAGTCCGTCCAGTGGGACTTGGGCCAGTAGTGCGGCGCCGCGAAGGAGCCGGACGACGTGTACGGCAGCCGGGCGCCGGGGTCGGGCAGCACCCCGCCCGCGTCACTGAGCGTGTAGACGCCGACCGGGCTGCGCTTGTCGCCCTCGTGATGGCTCGTCGTCCAGCCGCGCTTGCCGTTGTGCGCGGACCAACTGCGCGTCCGCTCCCATGCCTTGCCCTGCTTGGTGTAGAGGACCACGGTGGCGTCCGCGGAGTTCACCCCTTTGCCGTAGACCGCCACGACCTGACGGGACTGGTCCGGGATCCGGGACTGGAGCTTGTCCCCAACATCGGGGATACGCGTGGGATCCGGCGTGGGCGCCCCGCTGCGCAGCGCTTGTTTACCCTGGTCCGCGCCCTTGTCACCGCCGCTGCCACCGCCGCCGTCGCCGCAGGCCGTGAGGAGGACGAGGGCCGCGGCGGCCGCGGCCGCCGCGCGCATGGACATCGTGCCGGAGATTCGCATGTCCCCATGGTCCCACCTGTGCAGGACAGTGCCGTATGCGGGATTGGCGTGTTCCGGACCGCTCCCGGGAAAACCAGTTGAACTCCGCACCGTGGGAACGTCAACCTTTCACGTCTCCTACCAGCCCTCTTCAGCCCGCCCGACCTTGGGACGTCATGCACATTCGCGATCTTCCGTATCCCGACCCCGGCCGACCCGACGTACGGTCAGGTCCGCGGTTTCTCTTCTGGCTGGGCCGGAATCAGTTGGGCGGGCAGATCAAGGCGGCCCTCTGGGGTCTGGTGCATATGGCCGCGCTGGTGTCCTTCCCCATCGCCATCGGCTTTGGCGTGCAGGCGGTCGTGGACCGCTCCGGTTCCCGGCTGGTGATGGCCGGAGCGCTGATGGTGGGGCTCACCGTGCTCACCGCGCTGGGGGATGCCATGCTGCACCGCGCGGCGGTCACCAACTGGATCACGGCGGCGGCACGGGTGCAGCAGTTGCTGGCCCACAAGGCGGTGGAGCTGGGGTCCGCCCTCACCCGTAAGGTGGCGGCCGGTGAGGTCGTCGCCGTCTCCACGGGCGATGTCGAGAAGATCGGCTGGTTTGTGGAGGCCCTCTCCCGCTTCACGGCGGCCGCGATCACCACCGTCGCGCTCTGCGTGGCGCTGGTGCTCTACCAGCCGGCGCTGGGAGTGGTGGTGGCGGTCGGTGTGCCCGCGCTGGCGCTGGCCGTACTGCCGCTGCTGCCGCGCGCGGCGCGCCGGGCGGATGAACAGCGGGAGAAGGCGGGCCGGGCGACCGAGCTGGCCTCGGACACCGTGGCCGGGCTGCGGGTGCTGCGCGGCATCGGCGGCGAGGAGCTGTTCCTGGGCCGCTACCGGAACGCCTCGCAGGAGGTGCGGGTCGCGGCGGTACGCAGCGCGCGGATGTGGGCACTGATCGCGGCCGTGCAGGTGGCGCTGCCGGGGCTGCTGCTGATCGGTGTGGTCTGGTACGGGACGTCGCTGGCCCGCGAGGGGCGGATCGAGGTGGGCGAGCTGGTCACCGTCTACAGCGCGGTCACCTTTCTGCTCTTCCCGCTGCGGCACTTCGAGGAGATCGCCATGGCGTACTCCTTCTCCCGGCCCTCCGCGCGGCGCGCGGCCCGGGTGCTGGCGCTGCGGCGCTCCTCCGCGGACCGCGAGAGCACGGCCAGCGCGGACACCGGGGCCACCGCAGCACCCGTGGACGAGGGCGAGCGCGCGGAAGCGCAGGAGGCCACCGAACCGCTCGGCGGGGATCTGTACGACCCGGTGAGCGGGATGCTGGCGCCGAGCGGGGTGCTGACCGCGGTGGTGTGCGGCGACCCGGACGCGGCCGGGCGGCTGGCGGACCGGCTCGGCGGACATCCCGCACACGGCGGCCCGGACGAGGGGGACCACGGCGGGGCGCCGTCGGCACTGCTGGGCGGGGTCGCCCTGGACGAGGTGGCGCTGGCCTCGGCGCGCACGGCGGTGCTGGTGCAGGACAAGGACCCGGTGCTGCTGTCGGGGACGCTCGCCCAGCTGCTGGATGTGCCGAGGTCCGGGGAGGTCTCGGCGGAGAAGGCCCTCGAGGCGGCCCAGTGCGGCGATGTGCTGGAGGCGCTGGCGCAGGCATCGGCGGCCGAGAAGGGTGACGCCGACCCCATGCGCACCCGGATCACCGAGCGCGGCCGCTCGCTGTCGGGTGGCCAGCGGCAGCGGCTGGCGCTGGCCCGCTCGCTGGTGACCGATCCGGAGGTGCTGGTGCTGGACGAGCCGACGTCCGCGGTGGACTCGCACACCGAGGCACGGATCGCCGACGGGCTGCGGCGGCTGCGGACGGGGCGGACCACCATCGTCTTCACCTCCAGCCCGCTGGTGCTGGACCGGGCGGACCGGGTGGTGTTCGTGGCCGACGGCGAGGCGGCGGGGGTGGGCACCCACCGCGAGCTGCTGGGCACCGATCCCGCGTATCGCGCGGTCGTCACCCGCGAGACCGACGGCGAGGCCGCCGTCCGGAGTGCCGGGCCGGCCGGCCAAGGCCTTGCGGACATCGCGCGGGAAGACATCGGGCGGATCGAGGAACAGATCGAGGAGTCGGCATGATCGGCGTGGCACCGCCCGCATATGACCCGGCCGCACCGGAGTCGGCGACGACGCTGCCGGTCGGCGCGCCCACCACCGTGCGGGCCTACGTGCGTGAGCTGCTGCGGCGGCACCGGACCGCGTTCATCGTGCTGATGGTCGTGAACGCGACCGCGGTGCTCGCCTCCATGGTCGGCCCGCAGCTGCTGGGTGGCGTGGTCGAGGATCTCTCCCAGGGCGAGAAGGACCTCCACATCGGGCGCACCGTGGCGCTGTTCGCGGTGGCGCTGGTGGTGCAGACCGTGTTCGTACGGCTGGTGCGGTTGCGCGGGGCGGTGCTGGGCGAGCAGATGCTGGCGGATCTGCGGGAGGACTTTCTCGTACGGTCGGTGGGTCTGCCCCCGGGGGTGCTGGAGCGGGCCGGGACCGGGGATCTGCTGTCCCGGATCACCACCGATATCGACCGGCTTGCCAACGCGATGCGGGAGGCCGTGCCCCAGCTCGCCATCGGTGTGCTGTGGACCGGACTGCTGCTCGGCGCGCTGACCCTGACCGCTCCCCCACTGGGCCTCGCGGTGCTGGTGGCGCTCCCGGTGCTGGTGATCGGCTGTCGGTGGTACTTCCGCCGCGCGCCGAGCGCCTACCGCTCGGAGGCGGCAGGATACGCGGCGGTGTCCGCGTCCCTCACCGAGAGCGTGGACGCCGGGCGGACCATCGAGGCCCACCGGCTGGGCGACCGGCGGATCGCCCAGTCCGAGCTGCGCATCCGGCAGTGGACGGCATGGGAGCGCTACACACTCTGGCTGCGCTCGGTGCTCTTCCCGGTGATCAATGTGAGCTACACGCTGATCACCGGTTCGGTGCTGATGATCGGCGGCCTGTGTGTGATGCGGGGCTGGATGTCGATCGGCGAGCTGACCACCGGGGCGCTGCTGTCGCAGATGCTGGTCGAGCCGATCGGGCTGATCCTGCGCTGGTACGACGAGCTTCAGGTCGCGCAGGTGTCGCTGGCCCGGCTGGTGGGGGTGCGGGAGATCGAGGAGGGCCCCGCCGACGAGGGAGTGGTCCCCGGTGGCCGGGAGGTGCGGGCGGACGAGGTGCGGTTCGGCTACCACGAGGGCAGCGATGTGCTGCACGAGGTGTCCATGAAGGTGGCCCCGGGGACGCGGCTGGCGCTGGTGGGCCCGTCCGGGGCGGGGAAGTCCACCCTGGGGCGGCTGCTGGCCGGGATCTACTCCCCGCGGACCGGCCGGGTGACCCTGGGCGGTGCGGAGCTGGCGCGGATGCCGGCCGAGCGGGTCCGGGAGCATGTGGCCCTGGTCAACCAGGAGCACCATGTCTTCGTGGGCTCGCTGCGGGACAATCTGCTGCTGGCGCGCGCCTGGGCCGAGGACGCCGAGCTGTGGGCGGCGCTGGGCGCGGTGGACGCCGACGGCTGGGCCCGCGCGCTGGACGAGGGCCTGGACACCGAGGTCGGCTCGGGCGGTCTCGCGCTCACCCCCGCACAGGCACAGCAGATCGCACTGGCCCGGCTGGTGCTCGCCGATCCGCATACGCTGGTGCTGGACGAGGCCACCTCGCTGCTGGACCCGCGGGCGGCGCGCCATCTGGAGCGGTCGCTGGGCCGGGTACTGGAGGGCAGGACCGTGGTGGCGATCGCCCACCGGCTGCACACGGCGCATGACGCGGATGTGATCGCCGTGGTGGAGAGCGGCCGGATCACCGAGCTGGGCAGCCATGACGAACTCGTCGCGGCGGACGGGGCGTACGCCGCGCTGTGGCGCTCCTGGCACCAGTAGCAGGAGGGGTGGCCGCGGCCCGGGGTGGCCACCCCGATGCCCTCCGGGACCGCCCCGGTCCAGTCCGGGACCACTCCGGCCCCGTCCGTGGTTCAGGTTCAGATCACGCCGAGGGCGGCCAGTCCGCCCATGCCACCGAGCAGCATGAAGACCGGCATCAGCACCTTCAGCTCGACCCAGCTGCCGGCCCGGAACCGCATCCCCTTCGGCGGGCCGATCGGGTACCAGCGCTTGCGGCCGATCGGGATGGGCCACAGGATCGGGCAGCCGGAGACGGTGAGCGCGTCCCCGATGTCGTGGACCAGGGCGCCGAGCACGATCGGCAGGCCCAGCCAGAGGTACTCCTGGCCCGGTGCGCTGAACAGCCAGTCCGAGCCATTGCCGGGCTTGTGCAGCACATCGGCGAGGATCCAGGCGCTGGCCGCCCCGAGCAGCCACACCAGGACATCGCTGGAGACCCGCGCCGCCCGCCACAGCAGGCCCTCGACGGCCAGCACCATGTGCACGAAGAGAATGCCCAGCACCGCCCAGCGGCCGCCGATCATCGCGAGCGCCGAGGCTCCGGCGCCGATCAGCACCGCCCATACCCAGGTGTGGGTCAGAGTACGGTGGCCGCCGGAGCGGCGCGGGTCGCCCGCCTTCCTGGTCGATTTGTAGACGGAGTATGAGATCTTGTCGATCACCTCGCACAGAGCCCGCGAGATGGGCCCGAAGGCGCGCGATATGGTCGCCGCCTTGTGGTCGAGGTCGGGGGCGAGCGCCGCTCCCGCGCAGATCAGCGC
>NZ_JAAAYH010000142.1:0-19455 GCF_018035285.1 Streptomyces sp. MK37H
CCATCACCCCCAGCCTCGGCCCCGTAGCGGCGGACCGCAGTCCGCCCCCGTCGAGCACGTCACGGGCGCGCAGTCCCTCATCCGTTCCCTCGAGGAAGTGGGTGCCGACACCGTCTTCGGCATTCCCGGTGGCGCGATCCTCCCCGCCTACGACCCGATGATGGACTCCTCGAAGGTCCGGCATGTGCTCGTCCGCCATGAGCAGGGCGCGGGCCACGCCGCCACCGGCTACGCCCAGGCCACCGGCAAGGTCGGCGTCTGCATGGCCACCTCGGGCCCCGGCGCCACCAACCTGGTCACCCCCATCGCCGACGCCCATATGGACTCGGTTCCGATCGTCGCGATCACCGGCCAGGTGGCCTCCAAGGCCATCGGTACGGACGCCTTCCAGGAGGCGGACATCTGCGGCATCACCATGCCGATCACCAAGCACAACTTCCTGGTCACCAAGGCCGAGGACATCCCGCGCACGATCGCCGAGGCCTTCCACATCGCCTCCACCGGCCGCCCCGGCCCGGTCCTGGTCGACATCGCCAAGGACGCGCTCCAGGCGCAGACCACCTTCTCCTGGCCGCCGCAGCCCGATCTGCCCGGCTACCGTCCGGTCACCAAGCCGCACGCCAAGCAGATCCGCGAGGCCGCCCGCCTGATCACCCAGGCCGAGCGCCCGGTGCTGTACGTCGGCGGCGGTGTGATCAAGGCGCAGGCCACCGCCGAGCTGAAGGTGCTGGCCGAGCAGACCGGCGCGCCGGTCACCACCACCCTGATGGCGCTGGGCGCCTTCCCCGACAGCCACCACCTCCACCTGGGCATGCCGGGCATGCACGGCACCGTCGCCGCCGTGACCGCCCTGCAGAAGGCCGATCTGATCGTGGCGCTCGGCGCCCGCTTCGATGACCGTGTCACCGGCAAGCTGGACTCCTTCGCCCCCTACGCCAAGATCGTCCACGCGGACATCGACCCGGCCGAGATCGGTAAGAACCGCACCGCCGATGTGCCCATCGTCGGGGACGCCCGCGAGGTCATCGCGGACCTGGTCGTCGCCGTCCAGGCCGAGCACGACGCGGGCCGCGCCGGTGACTACACCGGCTGGTGGGAGGACCTGAACCGGTGGCGGGAGACCTACCCGCTCGGCTATGACCAGCCCAGTGACGGCAGCCTCTCCCCGCAGCAGGTCATCCAGCGGATCGGGCAGCTGGCCCCGGAGGGCACGATCTTCGCCGCGGGCGTCGGCCAGCACCAGATGTGGGCCGCCCACTTCATCGACTACGACGCCCCCGCCACCTGGCTGAACTCGGGCGGCGCCGGGACGATGGGCTACGCCGTCCCGGCCGCCATGGGCGCCAAGGCCGGCGCCGACGAGGGCCGTACGGTCTGGGCGATCGACGGTGACGGCTGCTTCCAGATGACCAACCAGGAGCTGGTCACCTGCGCGCTGAACAACATCCCGATCAAGGTCGCGATCATCAACAACGGCGCGCTGGGCATGGTCCGCCAGTGGCAGACCCTCTTCTACAACCAGCGCTACTCCAACACGGTCCTGCACTCCGGCCCCGACACCCCCGCGCAAGCGAACCTGGGCACCCGCGTCCCCGACTTCGTGAAGCTCTCCGAGGCCATGGGCTGCGTCGGGCTGCGCTGCGAGGACCCGGCCGACCTCGACGCCGTGATCGAGAAGGCCAACGCGATCAACGACCGCCCGGTGGTCGTGGACTTCATCGTCCATGAGGACGCCATGGTCTGGCCGATGGTCGCGGCCGGCACCTCCAACGACGAGATCCTGGCGGCGCGCGACACCCGCCCGGACTTCGGCGACGGCGAAGACGACTGAGGCCAGGACCGAGAGAGAGAAGAGACCGAGCCCATGTCCAAGCACACGCTCTCCGTCCTGGTGGAGAACACCCCCGGCATCCTGGCCCGGATCGCCGCCCTGTTCTCCCGCCGTGGCTTCAACATCGACTCGCTGGCCGTCGGCGTCACCGAGCACCCCGACATCTCCCGGATCACCATCGTGGTCAATGTCGAGGAGCTGCCGCTGGAGCAGGTCACCAAGCAGCTCAACAAGCTGGTCAACGTGCTGAAGATCGTCGAGCTGGAGGACGGCCAGGCGATCCAGCGGGAGCTCGTCCTGGTCAAGGTCCGCGCCGACAACGAGACCCGCTCCCAGATCGTCGAGATCGTCCAGCTGTTCCGCGCCAAGACCGTGGACGTCTCCCCGGAGGCCGTGACCATCGAGGCCACCGGCAGCAGCGACAAGCTCGAGGCCATGCTCAGGATGCTGGAACCGTACGGCATCAAGGAGCTGGTCCAGTCCGGCACCATCGCCATAGGGCGCGGCGCCCGCTCCATCACCGACCGGAGCCTGCGCGCGCTCGACCGGTCCGCCTGACCCCCGCCCCGCCCGACCAGCGGGACCACGGTCCGGCGCCACCCGTGCGCCGGACCGTATGGCGAGACCCCGAAACCTTCACCCGCCCGCCCGTCATACGGTGGGAAGCACAACCCACACGCTAGGAGATTCCCGAAGTGGCCGAGCTGTTCTACGACGACGACGCCGACCTGTCCATCATCCAGGGCCGCAAGGTCGCAATCCTCGGCTACGGCAGCCAGGGCCACGCCCACGCGCTGTCGCTGCGCGACTCGGGCGTCGATGTCCGGGTCGGCCTGCACGAGGGCTCCAAGTCCAAGGCCAAGGCCGAGGAGCAGGGCCTGCGCGTGGTCACCCCGGCCGAGGCGTCCGCCGAGGCCGACGTGATCATGATCCTGGTCCCGGACCCGATCCAGGCCAAGGTCTACGAGGAGTCCGTGAAGGACAACCTGAAGGACGGCGACGCGCTGTTCTTCGGGCACGGTCTCAACATCCGGTTCGACTTCATCAAGCCCCCGGCCAACGTGGACGTCTGCATGGTCGCCCCCAAGGGCCCGGGCCACCTGGTCCGCCGCCAGTACGAGGAGGGGCGCGGCGTGCCGTGTATCGCGGCCGTCGAGCAGGACGCCACCGGGAGCGCCTTCGAGCTGGCCCTGTCCTACGCCAAGGGCATCGGCGGCACCCGCGCCGGCGTCATCAAGACCACCTTCACCGAGGAGACCGAGACCGACCTCTTCGGTGAGCAGGCGGTGCTGTGCGGCGGCACCTCGGCGCTGGTCAAGGCCGGGTTCGAGACCCTGGTCGAGGCCGGTTACCAGCCGGAGATCGCGTACTTCGAGTGCCTCCACGAGCTCAAGCTGATCGTGGACCTGATGTACGAGGGCGGCCTGGAGAAGATGCGCTGGTCGATCTCCGAGACCGCCGAGTGGGGCGACTACGTCTCCGGTCCGCGGATCATCAACGAGTCCACCAAGGCCGAGATGAAGAAGATCCTCGGCGAGATCCAGGACGGCACCTTCGCCAAGAACTGGATGGCGGAGTACAACGCCGGCCTGCCGAAGTACAACGAGCTGAAGAAGGCCGACGAGAACCACCTGCTGGAGACCACCGGCAAGGAGCTGCGCAAGCTCATGAGCTGGGTCGACGAAGAGGCGTAACCGCGCCTGGTGGCGCGGAGGCCGTGCCCCGGGTGCGGCGGGGGTCCGCCGGACCCCCGCCGCACCCGGTTCGCGCTTTGTCCATCGCGCACCACCACGTGCGGGTGATCCTGCCGCAACGGCACATGACGAAGGCCCGACCGCCACTACACTCATCAACAGCAAGCGCGTCAGGCTCACAGCGTCGTGCGTCTTCCACGCGGCTGACCCCTTCACCGCCAGCGGCCGTCGGGACGGCCGTCCGCTGAGGACTAGTGAGGACTGAAGACCACGTGAGCACTGCTTCCACTGGTAAGCCCGTCGTACTCATCGCCGAAGAGCTCTCTCCGGCGACGGTCGACGCCCTGGGCCCGGACTTCGAGATCCGGAGCTGCAACGGGGCGGACCGAGCCGAGCTCCTTCCCGCCATCGCCGATGTGGACGCGATCCTCGTCCGCAGCGCGACCAAGGTCGACGCCGAGGCCATCGCCGCCGCGAAGAAGCTGAAGGTGGTCGCCCGCGCGGGCGTCGGCCTGGACAATGTGGACGTCTCGTCCGCCACCAAGGCGGGCGTCATGGTCGTCAACGCGCCGACGTCCAACATCGTCACCGCCGCCGAGCTCGCCTGCGGCCTGCTGGTGGCCACGGCCCGGAACATCCCGCAGGCCAATGCCGCGCTGAAGAACGGCGAGTGGAAGCGCAGCAAGTACACCGGTGTGGAGCTGAGCGAGAAGACCCTCGGCGTGGTCGGCCTCGGCCGCATCGGCGTCCTGGTGGCCCAGCGGATGTCCGCCTTCGGCATGAAGGTCGTCGCGTACGACCCGTATGTGCAGCCCGCGCGGGCCGCGCAGATGGGTGTGAAGCTGCTCTCGCTGGACGAGCTGCTCGAGGTCTCCGACTTCATCACGGTCCACCTCCCCAAGACCCCCGAGACGGCCGGCCTGATCGGCGACGAGGCGCTGCACAGGGTCAAGCCCGAGGTCCGGATCGTGAACGCGGCGCGCGGCGGGATCGTGGACGAGGTGGCGCTGGCCGCCGCCCTCAAGGAGGGCCGGGTGGCCGGGGCCGGGCTGGACGTCTTCTCCCAGGAGCCGTGCACCGAGTCCCCGCTGTTCGAGTTCGACAATGTGGTGGTCACCCCGCATCTGGGCGCCTCCACCGGTGAAGCCCAGGAGAAGGCGGGCATCGCGGTCGCCCGCTCGGTGCGGCTGGCGCTGGCCGGCGAGCTGGTCCCGGACGCGGTGAACGTCCAGGGCGGCGTCATCGCCGAGGACGTACGGCCCGGGCTGCCGCTGGCCGAGAAGCTGGGGCGGATCTTCACCGCGCTGGCGGGCGAGGTCGCGGTCCGCCTCGATGTCGAGGTGTACGGCGAGATCACCCAGCACGACGTCAAGGTGCTGGAGCTGTCGGCGCTCAAGGGCGTCTTCGAGGACATCGTCGACGAGACCGTCTCGTATGTGAACGCGCCGCTGTTCGCGCAGGAGCGCGGGGTCGAGGTGCGGCTGACCACCAGCTCGGAGTCGAGCGAGCACCGCAATGTGGTGACCGTGCGCGGCACCCTCTCGGACGGCGAGGAGGTCTCGATCTCCGGCACGCTGGCCGGTCCCAAGCATCAGCAGAAGATCGTCGCGGTGGGGGAGTACGACGTGGATCTGGCGCTCGCCGACCACATGGCCTTCCTCCGCTACACCGACCGCCCGGGCGTGGTCGGCACGCTCGGCCGCATCCTGGGCGAGGCGGGGATCAACATCGCGGGGATGCAGGTCTCGCGGGCCACGGCGGGCGGTGCCGCGCTGGTGGCGCTCACGGTGGACGACACCATTCCGCAGCCCGTGCTCACCGAGATCGCCGAGGAGATCGGCGCCACCTCGGCCCGCTCGGTCAATCTGGTCTGAGCCGCTCAAGGCATCACCCACCTGGGCCCGGTCCCCGCTTCGGCGGGGCCGGGCCCAGGTCTTTGCGCATCCAAGGCAGCAGAGCATGCCGGAGGGGGTTCCGGATCTTTTTCATCGCGTGTTGAATAATGGCGGTGGGCTCGCTACGCTCGCAGCTATGTGGAGAAAATTTCTCCACATAGCTGTAGGTATGTGCCGTGCTGTCAGGAGAGCCCCGTGTCCGCAGACGCTGAGACCGACACCGACGCCCTTGCCGACGTCCCCTCGCCCTCCATGCGCGCCGACGCGCGGCGCAACCGGGAGCAGATCCTGCGCGCCGCCCGCGAGGTCTTCGCCGATCAGGGGCCGGAAGCCCCGCTGGATGAGATAGCCCGGCGCGCCGGGGTCGGCATCGCGACCCTCTACCGGCGGTTTCCGCACCGTGCCGATCTGCATCGAGGGGTCGCCATCGAGGTGATGACCGCGCTGGCCGAGGCCGCGGGCCGGGCCGCCGCCGAGGAGGGCGATCCCTGTCTCGCGCTGCGCCGCTTCATGCACGCCGCCCTCGACCTCAAGATCGGCTCGGTGATGCCGGCGCTGCTGGGCCGGTTCAGCGTGGACGAGATCCTCGACAGCGTCCCCGGTGACGCCGTCGACCCGATCGACGCGATGCTCCTGCGCGCCCAGGCCCAGGGGCTGGTCCGGAGTGATGTCGTCTTCGGCGACATCACGCTGATGATCATCCGGCTGACGCGGCCGCTGCCCGGCGGTGGCCGGTTCGCGCCCGATGACGCCCTCGCCCATCGCCAGCTGGATGTCTACATCGACGGGTTGCGCCCTACCGGCTCCCCGCGCCCCACCACCCCGCTCGGCGG
Organism: Streptomyces sp. MK37H; assembly: GCF_018035285.1. Taxonomy (NCBI): domain Bacteria; kingdom Bacillati; phylum Actinomycetota; class Actinomycetes; order Kitasatosporales; family Streptomycetaceae; genus Streptomyces; species Streptomyces sp. MK37H. Next base: position 6,254 of record NZ_JAAAYH010000142.1, read on the forward strand.
CCCGGCCGTCGACGCGGAGGCGTTCAAGCGCATCCGGGAGCGAGTGATCGACGACGCCCACGAGGCCCGCGACGTCCGGGAAGCCGACGCCGACGCCCACTCCGACCCCACCTGACCTCCCTCTCCGCTCGCCTTCCGCAAGACCAGAAAGGCATCGTCATGTCCCAGCCCTCAGAGGCGCCGCCGCAAGCCAATCCGCGGCGCTGGCTCGCCCTCGTCTTCATCGGCCTGGCCCAGCTGATGATCGTCCTCGATATCACCATCGTGAACATCGCCCTGCCGTCGGCCCAGAAGGACCTCGGCATCTCCGACGGCGACCGGCAGTGGGTCATCACCGCCTACACCCTGGCGTTCGGCAGTCTGCTGCTGCTCGGTGGCCGGATCGCGGACTACACCGGCCGTAAGCGCACCTTCCTCATCGGGCTGCTGGGGTTCGCCGGGGCCTCCGCGCTCGGCGGCGCCGCCTCCGGTTTCGAGATGCTGCTCGCGGCCCGCGCCCTGCAGGGCGCATTCGCCGCGTTGCTCGCCCCCTCGGCGCTGTCGCTGCTCGCGGTGAACTTCACCGAGCCCCGTGAGCGCGCCAAGGCGTTCGGCATCTTCGGCGCGATCGCGGCGGGCGGTGGTGCGATCGGGCTGGTCGTCGGCGGGCTGCTGACCGAGTACCTCGACTGGCGCTGGTGCCTGTACGTCAATGTGCCGATCGCGGTCGTCGCGGCCATCAGCTGGTCCGTGCTGCCCGCCGACACCCGCGCCGAGGGCCGGGCCCGCTTCGACATCCCCGGTGTGGTGCTGGCGGTGTGCGGGCTGGTGGCCGTGGTCTACGGATGCAGCGAGGCCGAGTCCGAGGGCTGGGACTCCCGGCTGGTGACCGGGCTGCTCATCCTGGGCGCGGTGCTGCTCTTCGCCTTCGCCATGGTGGAGCGGAGCGTGGCGCGGCCGCTGCTGCCGCCGCGCGTGATGGCGGACCGCACCCGTGGCAGCGCCTATCTGGCGGTCGGCCTCTCGGTGGTCGGCATGTTCGCGATGTTCCTCTTCCTCACGTACTACATGCAGATCGTCAAGGGGTACTCGGCGCTGCTCACCGGTGTGGCGTTCCTGCCGATGACCGGGGCGGTGCTGATCGGCGCGGGCGGCGTCGCCTCCCGCCTCATCTCCAAGGTGCCGCCGCGGCTGCTGGTGGCGCCCGGTCTGCTGATCGCGGCCACCGGTGTCGTCCTGCTGGTGCCGCTGGACGTCGACAGCTCGTACGCGGCGGGGGTGCTGCCCGCCGAGCTCCTGGTCGGCTTCGGCATGGGCCTGGTGATGGCGCCCTCGATGAACTACGCGACCCATGGCGTGGGGGCGGGGGACGCGGGCGTCGCCTCCGCCACCGTCAACACTGCCCAGCAGATCGGCGGTTCGATCGGCACGGCGATGCTCAACACCATCGCCACCAGCGCGACCTCCGACTACATGGCCTCGCACGCCCGGCAGATGACACCGCAGACCGCCAAGGCGACCGCCAAGGCCGGCCTGGTCGAGGGCTTCTCGCACGCCTTCGTCGTCTCGTCCTCGATCCTCGTGGGCGCCGCGGTGGTCGTGGCCCTGCTGATGAACACCCCGCGTCCGGTACGCGAACCCGGCGCCGAAGGCGCCACCCCGCTCCCCGCCCACATGGGCTGATAGCGCCCCGTGCCCCGGAGGCCCTCCGCTCCACGACCGGAGCGGGGGCCTTCGGCGATGGGTGGGTCAGAGCGCGGGATCCGGGCGCGGAGCGCGGCTGGCCCGGGTCAATGTCGGGAGCCGCCGCCACTCGTGTGGGTGGTGTTTCCCGACGTTCCTGGCCGCTGCGCTTGCTCGCGGGACCACAATCCCGTCCATGGATGGTCTCCCAGCCGTTGAAGAGCCGCTCCCGGCCTGGATCTTTCCGCCTCCGGACGGATTCACCGCTGACGACCTCGATCGCATCCCGGAGCTCCCGCGACACACCGAGCTGATCGACGGCAGCCTCGTCATCGCGGGTCCGCAGAGAGCCTTCCACTCTCTGGTCGTGACCCTGCTGAATACCGCTCTTCGCCGGTGGGCGAGATCGACCACCTGTGATCGAGGTCGCGTGCTCTCAGCCCGCCAGCTCGTAGGCGTAGTCCGGTGCGAAGGTGCCCGCCGGGCCCGCGCAGCCGTCGACTTCGCCCGGGGGTTTGACCCAGAGGTAGGCGTCGATGGCCGGGTCGCCGGTGTTCGCCGTGGGGTTTTCGCCGACCTTGCGGCCGTGGGGGTCGCACCAGGCGTTGTCGGGGGCGGGGCCGTTGCCGTTGCGGCTGGTGTCGATGACGGCGGTGAGCCCCGAAGAGGTGCCGAGCTGGGCGAGCACGCTCTTGGTGAAGGCGACCTCGTCGGTGGTGCGGCGGAAGTTGGAGACATTGCTGTAGATGCCGTCGCCGCTGGTCAGCACCCCGGCCGAGCGGAGCCGCGACGCCTGGACGGCGGCGCTGTTCCAGGCCGAGTGCCCGGCGTCGAAGTACACCCGGGCGTTGGGGTTCGCGCTGTGGATGGCGGTGGCGGCGCGGCCCAGTGAGGCGTAGCGGCCGCTCAGCTCGGTGGGCGAGAGGCAGCTGATGAGCGCGATCGAGTCGGGTTCGAGGATGATGACGGCGGGCCCGCTGCCCAGCCCGGCGGCGAAGCCGCGCACCCATGTGTCATAGCTCGCGAGGTCGGGCGCGCCGCCCGCGGAGGCCCCGCCGCAGTCGCGGTTGGGGATCTGGTACGTCACCAGGACCGGGGTCCGGCCCTTGGCGGAGGCGCCGGAGGTGACCTTGCGGACGTCCTCGGTGACGGTGGCGGGGGAGTACCGGGAGAACCACGCGGCCTGAGGCTGACTGGCGATCCGCGAGGCGATGCGCGGCTGCCGGGAGTCGCCCGGATTGGCGGCGACCCACTTGTTGACGAGCGAGTCGGGGTTGTTGAAGAACCGTGTGTCGCCCGGCAGTTCGCCCGCGACGGCCTGCGGTGTGCAGGCCGCGCCGATCAGGAAGGCGGCGGCGAGCCCGGCCGCCGCTAACGCTCTGGTGATGCGCACGGTGCGTCACTCCTCTCGCGTGGGGTGGCTGCTCAGCCCTCTGGCCGCCGTGTCCGGCCGCCGTCCTCCGGTTGCCGCCGGGCGGGGAATGGTTGCCGTCGTGTTCGAGGGAATGCGTACGGGTGCGGCCAACTCGCCCTGTACGTAACGCCTGTTGGGGACTCCACCGCAGTGGGGTCCCCAACAGGCGTTACATACACGGCTCAGCGACCCGGCACCGCCTCGTCCGCGCCGGTCGAGGGCGCGCCCTCGACCGTGGGCCCGGCGTCCTCCGCCCCGACCCGGCGCAGCGTCACCAGGGCCAGGATCGCGCCCGCCACCAGGACCACCGCCCCGGCCCCGCACGCGATCCGCATCCCGTGGGTGAACGCCTCGCGCGCCGCGTCCAGCAGATGCTCCCCGGTCCGCCCCTTCAGCGAACCCGCCACCGCGGCGGCCGCGCCCAGCGTCTCGCGCACCTGGTCGAGGGCGTCGGCGGGCAGCCCGGCGCCCAGCGAGCCCTTGACGTCGCTTCGGTAGACGGCGGTGCCGACGCTGCCGAGCACCGCCATGCCCATCGCCCCGCCGAACTCCTGGCCCGTCTCCAGCAGCGCGGCCGCCGAACCCGCCCGCTTCGGCGGGACGGTGCCGATCGCCATGTCGGTGACGAGCGACATCACCGCGACGATCCCGCTGGCCAGGACGGCGGCGCCGATCAGCACGGTCCACAGCGCGTCCGTACCGGCCAGGGCCAGAATCCCGTAGCCGATGGCCGCGGTCGCGAAGCCCGCGCCGATCACGTACGCCCGGTTGGCGCCGCGCTGGACCGCCGCGGCCGCCGCCGGCCCGGCGATGCCGACGCAGACGGACGGGGCCAGACTCCACAGCGCCGCCTCCAACGGGCCCTTGCCGAGCACCGACTGCAGATACTGGGTGGTGAAGTAGGCCGAGCCCATCATGGCGAAGGTGGCCAGCGCGTTGAGCGCGATCGACGGGCCGAAGCCGCGGTGGTGGAACAGCTCCGGGCTGATCATCGCGTCGCGCCGGGTGCGTTGGCGCCGCACGAAGACGGCGCCGATGGCGAGACCGGCCGCGATGGACAGCACCGGGATCAGGCCGACGCCGTTGTCGGCGGCGATCTGCTTCAGCCCGTAGATCACCGGCAGCACCGCGGCCATCGACAGCGGCACGCTCGGCAGATCGAACGGCCCGGGCGCGGGGTCCTTGAACTCCGGCACCAGGAGCGGCACCAGCGCCAGCAGCAGCACCATCGCCGGGACGTTGATCAGGAAGACCGAGCCCCACCAGAAGTGCTCGATCATCACTCCGCTCAGCACCGAGCCCAGCGCGATACCGCCCGCCATTGCCGACGACCAGATCGCGATCGCCTTGGCCCGCTGCTTCTCGTCGAGGAAGAGGTTGCGGATCAGCGCCATCGTCGAGGGCATCAGCGTGGCGCCGCCGATCCCGAGCACCGCCCGTGCGGCGATGAGCATCTCGGCGCTCTGCGCGTACGCCGCCGCGACGGACGCGGCGCCGAAGGCCGCGGCCCCGAACAGCAGCAGCTTCCGGCGTCCGAAGCGATCGCCCAGCGCTCCCATGGTGATGAGCAGCCCGGCGAGGGCGAAGGCGTAGATGTCGAAGATCCACAGCTGCTGGGTGGAACTGGGGTGCAGCTCCCGGCTGATGGCCGGCACCGCGAAGTACAGCACCGACACATCCATGGAGACCAGGAGGAGCGGAAGCATCAGGACCACGAAGGCGGTCCATTCCCTGCGTCCGGCGCGCGGGCCGGTGGAAGTCGAGGTCATGGCGAGGACTATACGAGCGTCTTAAACAAGCGTCTAGTACGTATGTGTAAAACAACTGTGTGAGACATCCGTCTAGGACGGTCGTATGGGATCGGGATACCCTGGCGCCATGGGACATCGAGAGGATCTGCTGGCCGGGGCCAAGCGCTGCCTTGAGGAGAAGGGCTGGTCCCGTACGACGGCGCGGGACATCGTGGCCGCCTCGGGCGCCAATCTGGCCTCCATCGGCTACCACTACGGCTCCAAGGACGCCCTGATGCGAGAGGCGCTCTTCGCCTCCATGGGCGACTGGGCCGATGACGTCCAGCGGTCCCTCGAGGCGGACGCCCCGGCCGGTGAGGGCCCGGACGCCGGGCTGCGGGAGCGGTTCGAGGCCCGGTGGACCCGGGTACTGGAGCTGTTCGACAAGCACCAGGCGGTGTGGCGCTCCCAGCTGGAGGCCATCCTCCAGGTTCGACACGATCCCGAGCTGCGCGCGGCCTTCGGCCGGGCCCAGCCGGAGGGGCGCCAGGGGCTGGTGGGGCTGATCCACGGCATCGACGAGCGCGATGTGGACGAGGAGACCTCACGGGTCATGGGCTCGTTCTATATGACGCTGGTGAGCGGGATGGTCGTCCAGATGGCCATCGACCCCGACCTCATGCCCAGCGCCCATGACCTCGTCGAGGCGATGCGCCGGATCGTCGGCGACGCCCCGGACGCACCCGCGGGCTGACCCCTGGGCTCAGCGCCCCGGCGGCCCGAGACGCGCGGCCTTCAGCGTCATATGGAGCAGCAGCCGGTCCTCGCCCGCGTCCAGGTCGAGACCGGTCAGCTGCCGCACCCGCGAGAGCCGGTAGTACAGCGTCTGCCGGTGGATGCCCAGCCGCTGGGCGGTGCGCCCGGCCTGGCCCGCGCAGTCGAGGAAGGTCTCGGCGGTGCGGGCGAGTTCGGCGTGCGCGGGCTCCAGGAGGGGCCGTACGGCGGCGTCGGGCGGTAGCGCGGGCAACGCGGCCAGCAGTCGGTACGGGCCGATGGCGGACCACTCCGCGACCGGGCCCAGGCGGGTGTCGGCGTGGGCCGCCCGCGCGGCGGCCAGGGCCTCCTGCCAGGCGGCGGGCAGATCCTCCAGCCCGCGCCGGGGAGCGCTGACCCCGGCAGCGGCCCTGGGTGCCGGTCTCCCCGGGCCCCTGCCGCCCGCCGTGGCCCTGGGCGAGCGCAGCAGCTGCTCGGCCGTCGCGCGAGCCGGGTCCAGGGCGGAGGCCGCGCGCAGCCGGACCAGCGCCGCCAGCCCCGCGCCGGGTGCCCCGGACGCCCCGGGCGTCCCGGCCGCCGCGTCCCCCGGCAGCGCGCACGCGGCCACGATGCCCGGCAGATGGGGAAGGCCCGGGTGGTCCGCGTCCTCGCCGGTCCCCGGCGTCCACGGCACCACCGCCACCAGCGCCAGCGGCCCGTCGGCCGCTCCGCGCAGCGCGGTCCGCAGCCCGGAGCGGGCGGCGTCCCGCCCGGCCGGCGGTCCGGTCAGCACATCGCGCAGCAGCTCACCGAGCTCCTCCCCGGCCCGCGCCTCGGCCGCCAGCAGCGCCCCGATGCGGTCCGCGGTCTCCATCGCGCGGGCCAGCCGGGGGTCCCGCGCGCCCGCCGGGTCGCCCAGCTCCAGATCGGCGAGATGGCCGTCGTCCAGCAGCCAGACATAGCCGTGCACCACCCCGCGGTGCCGGACGGGCAGACAGATGCGGCCCATGAACACCCCGGCCGCCGGGTCGGGCGGAATCCGCAGCGGCGCCTGCGCCCGGGCGATCCCGAACGCCTCGAACCAGGCCCGCACCGCCGCCGTCGAGCGGCGCTGGAGGATCGAGCGGGTGCGCACCGGGTCCAGCGCGGGCTCCGCTGTGTCATCGCTGTCTTCGCTGTCCTGGGCGCCGAAGGCGATCAGCGCGAAGTCGCGGTTCTCCAGGGTCGCGGGTGCCCGGAGCACCGCCGTGATCTCGTCCACCAGCTGCTGGTAGTCGTCGCGCATGGGTCCCGCCTCTTCCCGCTTTCGCCCCTCACATTCTCATACAGATGTCTGAGATCCCGGCCACGGATGCGTGACAGCTGTCGATGGTCCGGAATCCGCGCCATCCTTAAGTTTCACGGTGAGTTGTCGATGCCGTTCATCGGCCGTCATCGTGGAGGTGCCCCGTGCTGGGACCCGTGCTGCTCGCCGCTTCGCGCAGTGCCGCCATCCGCCGTATCGTCTCGGCCGCGCCGGTCACCCGCCCCATGGTGGACCGCTTCGTCGCCGGGGAACGGCTGGCCGAGTCCCTGGGGGCGGTGCGGTCGCTGACCGCCCGGGGCCTGGACGTCACCCTGGACCATCTGGGCGAGGACGTGACCGACCGGTCCGAGGCGCTGCGCAGCCGTGACGCCTATCTGGCGCTCACCGAGGCGCTGGCCACCGAGGGGCTCGCCGGGCGCGCGGAGATGTCCGTGAAGCTCTCCGCGTTCGGCCAGGCGCTGCCCGGGGGCCACGATCTGGCGCTGGCCAATGTGACCCCGGTCGTGGAGGCCGCCACCGCGGCGGGCACGACGGTCACCCTCGACATGGAGGACCACACCACGGTGGACTCCACCCTCGCCATCCTCGGCGAGCTGCGCACCCGCTTCCCGCAGACCGGCGCGGTCCTCCAGTCCTATCTCTTCCGGACCGAGGACGACTGCCGGGCGCTGGCCGGGGAAGGCTCCCGGGTGCGGCTGGTGAAGGGCGCGTACAACGAGCCGGCGAGCGTCGCCTTCCAGGACAAGCGCGAGGTGGACCGCGGTTACGTGCGCTGTCTGAAGATCCTGATGGCCGGTGAGGGCTACCCCATGATCGGCTCGCACGATCCGCGCATGGTCGCCATCGCCCAGGACCTGGCGCACCGCCTCGGGCGCAAACTGGACGAGTACGAGTTCCAGATGCTGTACGGGATCCGCGTGGCCGAGCAGGAGCGGCTGGTGGCGGAAGGTCACCGTATGCGGGTTTACGTCCCGTATGGCACAGACTGGTATGGGTACTTCATGCGCCGCCTCGCGGAGCGTCCCGCCAACCTCACATTCTTCCTGCGCTCGCTGGTCGGCCGCCGCTGACCGCTCTCGGGATCGCAGACCTCGTAAACCCCCGACGATCGAAGGAGACAACGGCAATCATGGACGCCGTCACCCAGGTCCCCGTGCCGGTGAACGAGCCGGTGCACACCTACGCCCCCGGCACCCCGGAGCGCGCCCGCCTCGAGACCAAGCTCAAGGAGCTCGGCGAGAACCCCATCGACCTGCCGATGACCATCGGCGGCCAGAAGCGGATGGGAGCGGGGGAGCGCTTCGACGTCGTCCAGCCGCACAAGCACTCCGCCCGCCTGGGCACCTACGCCAACGCCACTCAAGCGGACGCCCAGGACGCGATCGACGCCGCCCTGGCCGCGGCCCCGGCGTGGCGGGCGCTCAGCTTCGACGACCGTGCCGCGGTCATCCTCAAGGCCGCCGATCTGCTCTCCGGCCCCTGGCGGGAGACGCTCGCCGCGTCCACCATGCTGGGCCAGTCGAAGACCGCGCAGCAGGCGGAGATCGACACCCCCTGTGAGCTGATCGACTTCTGGCGGTTCAACGTCCACTTCGCCCGCCAGATCCTGGCCGAGCAGCCGGTGACCAACTCGCCCGGGGTCTGGAACCGCACCGACCACCGGCCGCTGGAGGGGTTCGTCTACGCGATCACCCCCTTCAACTTCTCCGCCATCGCGGGCAACCTCCCGACCGCCCCCGCCCTGATGGGCAACGTGGTGGTCTGGAAGCCGTCCCCGACCCAGACGCACGCCGCCGTGCTGCTGATGGAGCTGCTGGAGGAGGCCGGGCTGCCCAAGGGTGTGATCAACCTGGTCACGGGCGACGGCAAGGAGGTCTCCGAGGTGGCGCTGGCCCACCCGGACCTCGCGGGCATCCACTTCACCGGTTCGACCCGCACCTTCCAGTACCTGTGGAAGACGGTCGGCAACAACATCGAGAACTACAAGACCTATCCGCGGCTGGTCGGGGAGACCGGCGGCAAGGACTTCATCGTCGCCCACCCCTCCGCCGACCCGGCGGTGCTGAAGACGGCGATGACCCGCGGCGCCTTCGAGTTCCAGGGCCAGAAGTGCTCCGCGGCCTCCCGCGCCTATGTGCCGCGCTCCCTGTGGGAGAACGGCCTCAAGGAGGAGTTCGCCACCGAGGTCAACGGGCTGACCATGGGCGATGTGGCCGACCTCGACAACTTCATGGGCGCGGTCATCGACGAGCGCGCCTTCGCCAAGAACAAGGCGGCGATCGACCGGGCGAAGTCCGACCCCACGATCGAGATCGTCGCGGGCGGCTCCTACGACGACAGCGAGGGCTGGTTCGTCCGCCCGACCGTGCTGGTCTCCACCGACCCGGAGAACGAGATCTTCAAGGACGAGTACTTCGGCCCGATCCTCGGGGTGCACGTCTACGAGGACGAGGAGTACGACGCGATGCTGCGGCAGATGGAGTCGGCCGCCCCGTACGGGCTGACCGGCGCCGTCATCGCCCAGGACCGCGCGGCGGCGGCCGCCGCCTGTGAGGCGCTGCGCTTCGCGGCCGGCAACTTCTACATCAACGACAAGCCGACCGGTGCCGTCGTCGGCCAGCAGCCCTTCGGCGGCGGCCGCGCGTCCGGCACCAACGACAAGGCGGGCGCCAAGCAGAACCTGATGCGCTGGACCTCCACCCGCTCCATCAAGGAGACCCTGGTCCCGCCGACCGACTACCGCTACCCGCACATGGGCTGACCCTCGGCCCCTGGCGACCCGCGCCCCCGGACCGCACTGAAGTGGTCGGGGGCGCGGTGCTGTCCGGGTGCGCGTCGGGGGAAATCTGTGGACGCCCGATACGCGGCGGTGCTAGCGTCAAGCAGTCAAGTAGGCACTATTTACCGCAGTTTACGTGGGTAACCAGGCGCGGGAACGCCCACGGACTTGCGATCGGCCGCCGTTGGTCGAGGTCGGACGGGGGTCGGCCTCGATCATCGGTGTGACGCCGATAGATGATCACCCTGGGTCAGTGGCTGATGTCACCCTGTTCGCGTCTCAGATAGTAGGACGTCCGATTAATTGTGCAGACACTGACGCTCCGCTGCCTTACTTTTGTGGAAGCCGAACGTCTCGCTGCATCCAGCGATGGCGGCCGCGGCCGGTGCACATCGCGCAGGTGACCCCTGCCGCACCCAGGCCCCCGCCGCTTCCGGCAGCCACCTTCTCGGGGAGCTTTCCTTCCTCCCGGGCGTCACCGGGTTCAGCAGAGGAGATGTGATCATGGCCGAGACGACTGTCCGCAGGATCCGCCGCAAGACCGACAACACCGACCGCAAGAAGGCGGCCGCCGCGCTTCAGCGCGCCCTCGACCGCCGGGACAACGGCGGCGCGACCGGTCACTGACGCCGGGGCCGGGTGACCTCGAAGCGGTCGACCCGCTCGCCCGACTCCGCCAGGGCCGTGACCGTGAGCCTGGGGCGGGGGCCCGGCTCCACCTCCACCGCGAGGAACGAGAAGCCGGTGTAGCGGACCCGGGACCAGTCCGCGCTGTCCCGGTTCTTCTCGCCGTCCTTGGTCCAGTGGTAGGTCTTCACCTCGTCGAGGTCCTTGACGTGCCCCTCGTAGCTGTCGGGCACCGGGAACTCGTAGAGCTTCGCGCCCGCCCCGCCCGCCGTCACATAGACGATCCCGTCGCGCACCGCGTCGGCGCTCCCCTCCACCGGGACCCGGCGGGCGACCTTGCCGCCCCGGAGGGCGTCGGTCCGCTCGTAGACGTGGTTGTGGCCGTTGATGGCCAGGTCCACCTGGTGCTTGTCGAACAGCGGCACCCACGCGTCGCGCACCCCGCCGTCCGAGGCGTGGGCGCTGGTGGTGGAGTAGGCGCAGTGGTGGAAGAAGACCACCAGGAAGTCGATACCGGGCCGCTTGCGCAGCTGCCCCAGCTTCCGGTCCAGCCAGCGGGTCTGCGCCCCGTCCGTGTACCCCTTGTTGGCCGGCATCTCGTACGACACGTCATTGGCGTCCAGGGCGACCACGCCCACGTTCCCGTAGACGAACGAATAGACGCCGGGCGCCTTGCGCGGGTCCGGGCCGTTCTCGGGCAGCGACCAGCGGGCCAGCTGGCCGCCGTAGCCGTCGGGGGAGTACCACGCCTCCATGTCGTGGTTCCCGGTCGTCACCATCCACGGCACGCTCGCCGCGACCGAGTCGGTCTGGGCGAGGAAGGAGTCCCAGACCCGGGCGTCATAGAGGTCGGACTTCTTCCCGTGGCCGGTGGTGTCCGCGTAGCACAGATCCCCGGCGTGCAGATGGAACGACGGATTCTGGCCAAGGATCAACTGGTCGTTGGCGAGCGCGTCATAGCTCACCCCCTGGTCCCCGAAGGCGGTGAAGACGAACTTCCCGGGGCGGTCCGGCGCGGTGCGGAAGGTGCCCACGGACGCGAAGTGACGCGGCTCGGCCGGATCGCGGTCCGCGTGCCCGACGCCGTAGTAGTAGGTGACCCCGGGGCGCAGGTCGTCCACGGCGGCGTGCAGATAGAACTGGTCGACCGCGGGCAGCTTGTCGCTCAGCGACGGGGTGTGCAGATGGCGCACCTCGGCCTCGACCTTGCGGGTGAGCTCCAGCGGGCTGGTGCCGATCCGCACATACGGCTTCCGCACCGCGAACGGTACCTGCCAGGAGATCCGCATCTGCGTCCGCGGATCGGCGCCGAAGGCCAGATGGCGGCCGAACGGGGCGACCAGCGCGCCGTCCACCGTGGCGGCCCCCGGCCTCGGGCTCGCGGCCGGCGCCGGCTTGGTGCCGGCGGCGCACGCCGCCCCGCCCAGCAGCCCCGCGCCCGCGACCGTGCCCGCCGTGGCGGCGCCCCCGCGCAGCACCCGGCGGCGGGAGAGCCGGGCCCGCAGATACTCGTGCTGCTCCGCCATGGTCATCCGCTGGGCGAGCCGCTCCGGTACGCCGAACCGTGGTGTGTCCATGGACCGGAATGTCCCCCGAGCGGTCAACAGCGCTCCATACAGGGGGTGAACGGGTGATTGCCACTGGGCGGCCGTCCGAATGGTGGAACACCTATGTCAATCAATGGGACGAGCGGTAGGGTCCGGGTATGTCTCGCAGCATTCGCCTCGCAGTGATCCCCGGTGACGGTATCGGCCAGGAAGTCGTGGCCCAGGGCCTGAAGGTCCTCTCCGCCGCCCTTCCGCAGGACGTGAAGCTGGAGACCCGGAGTTATGACCTCGGCGCCCAGCGCTGGCACGCCACCGGCGACACCCTGCCGGACGCGGACCTGGAGTCGCTGAAGGACCACGACGCGATCCTGCTCGGCGCCATCGGCGACCCGTCGGTGCCCTCGGGCGTGCTCGAGCGCGGGCTGCTGCTCAAGCTGCGCTTCGCCTTCGACCACTACGTCAACCTGCGTCCGTCGAAGCTCTTCCCGAACACCCCGACCCCGCTGGCCGGACGCCCCGACATCGACTTCGTGGTCGTCCGCGAGGGCACCGAGGGCCCGTACGTGGGCAACGGCGGCTCCATGCGCACCGGCACCCCGGACGAGGTCGCCACCGAGGTCAGCCTGAACACCGCCCACGGTGTCGAGCGCGTGGTCCGGGACGCCTACGAGCGCGCGGGCGCCCGGCCGCGCAAGAAGCTGACCCTCGTGCACAAGAACAACGTCCTGGTGCACGCCGGCCACCTGTGGAAGAACATCTTCGACCGGGTCGGCCAGGAGTACCCCGAGGTCACCACCGACTATCTGCACGTCGACGCCGCGACGATCTTCTTCGTCACCCAGCCGGAGCGGTTCGACGTGATCGTCACCGACAACCTCTTCGGTGACATCCTTACCGACCTCGCCGCCGCCGTCACCGGCGGTATCGGGCTCGCCGCGAGCGGCAACATCAACCCCTCCGGCGCCTTCCCGTCGATGTTCGAGCCGGTCCACGGCTCCGCGCCGGACATCGCGGGCACCGGCAAGGCCGACCCGACGGCGACCGTCCTGTCGGTGGCCCTGCTGCTGTCGCACCTCGGCTACGGGGACGAGGCGGCCCGTATCGAGACCGCCGTCGCCTCGGACCTCGCCGAGCGGGACGCGGCCGCGCCGCGCACCACCGACGAGATCGGCGACGCGCTCGCCGCCCGAGTATCCGGCTGACCCCAGCATGTGCCAGCGCGCGGCTGGGTGCGACCATCGACCTTGGGCCGCGCGTTTCACAACGTTCCTTCACCGGCCCCACCTAGGAGATAATCCCCGGTGGGGCCGCTGTGTGAAGAAGAGCTTGGACGTCCTATTACCGCTTGCGGGCAGGATGGTGTGAGCGCGGTCCGCCACAACCG